>JAYKIP010000069.1:0-5492 GCA_035286205.1 Merismopediaceae cyanobacterium | reverse complement strand
AACCGAATCCGGGCCAATATCTAAACCCATCCAACCATCGGGAATCGCTTCCACACTGACCGTTTGAGCATCGGCATCTTTATCGAACTTGTCGGCAACTACCACATCGGTCGGTAAAAGGAACTCTACCCCTTTGGCCTTGGCCTTGGCCATTAACTCCGTCGCCAGAGCTAACTTCTCCTCTTCCACGAGGGATTTACCCACACTTAACTCCTGGGCCTTATAGAACGTGAAAATCATCCCCCCACCGAGGATCAACTTGTCACATTTTGCTAACAGGGACTCAATCACCCCAATCTTGCTCGAAACTTTGGAACCTCCAACGATCGCCACCAAAGGACGCTTAGGCTTCTCGATCGCCCCCTGTAAAAATTGCAACTCCTTCTCAATGAGATAACCCGCCACCGCCGGGCTGAGATAATGGGTGACCCCTTCCGTCGAAGCATGGGCCCGGTGAGCCGTCCCAAACGCATCATTCACATATAAATCCGCATTAGCCGCTAACTGTTTAGCAAACTCAGGATCATTTTTTTCTTCACCGGGATGAAAACGCACATTCTCTAGCAACAGCACATCACCATCGTTGAGAGCCGCGATCGCCGTTTCAACTTCAGCCCCAATACAATCACTCGGTTTAGCAACAGACTTACCCAGGAGTTCCGATAAACGAGTTGCCACCGGAGTCAATCGCAATTTATCTTTGACTCGCTCTGCCAAAGTTTTTCCTTCGGGACGGCCAAAATGGCTCACCAAAATCACCTTTGCTCCCTTTGAGCTTAAATCCTGGATCGTGGGCAAAGCCGCACGGATGCGAGTATCGTCAGTGATCGCCCCCGCATCATCTAGGGGAACATTAAAATCTACACGAACCAATACCCGTTTCCCACCAAGATCAACGGGGGTCAAATTAGCGATCGATTTCTTAGGCACGGTCACATCCTCCTATGCTGGTATGTCGAAAGTCTTAACAAAAATTAAATCAGGCAATGCCCATTCCTACAATGGAGATAACCTGCTCTTCGCCAAAATTTTGGGATGTCCCATTGTCAGAGCATCCCCGATCGCGGTATGAGTAGAACTTAGGACTATGGAAAAACGCTATGTTTAAAACGATTTTGTTTCCCATTGACCAGAGCCGAGAAGCCAGGGAAGCCGCTCAGATGGTCGCCGATTTAGTGAAAAGCCATCAGAGTCGTCTGTTTATTCTCTCCGTTGTGGAAACGCCGGAGGATGTAGAACCCCATCAATCCCCGGTGATGGCCTCCCCCGAAGAAGTCGCCCGGTTATTGGAAGCCGCCAAAACCCTCTTTAGCAATCAAGGCATTACCGCCGAAGTCCTAGAACGGGAAGGAAAACCCTCTTTCACGATCTGCGATGTTGCCGATGAAATTAATGCCGATCTGATTGTGATGGGTTGTCGCGGTCTGGGATTGACCCAGGAAGGGGTTGCCGAAAGTGTCACCACTCGCGTAATCAATCTATCCCCCTGTCCGGTGTTAATTGTTCCCTAAATCCAACCCTGGACATGGTTAAACCCGGATAATATTTCCGCTTCTATTAAGGCGATCGCCCTTGGTATATTAACCCTCAATCTAAACCGCGATCGCCTCTTCCTGCTCTATGCAGACTAAGAGCTTCCTCGGCTGAAAAATCCCCAAATAGCGATCGCTCTTTTAAAGACTTGCTATAATAAAACACATCCATTTTGGGAACTGTAGTTTTTGAGAAACATCTCAGGAACCAGTCCCCCTTTTTAAGGGGGATTTAGGGAGATCACATTAGAAAATCAAAAAACTATGGGTTTCAAGTTGGACGGGGTTTAGCCGAATATTAAATATTTGAGAACCATGACTCAAACCTTAATTAATAACATTACAACGCTCTATGAAAGTGACTATTTTCAATGGTTAGAAGAGACCCTGGATAAACTCCGTAACCAACAGTATGAACAGATAGATTGGAGAAATTTAATCGAAGAAATTGAAACCATAGGTCGAAGTGAAAAAAACGCCTTAGAAAGTAATCTCATTATTATTCTCTTGCATTTACTCAAATGGCAATATCAGCCTCAAAAGCAAAGTGGTAGTTGGGAACGTAGTATTATTGAGCATCGTCGTCGAGTTCGTAGAGCACTTCAAGATTCTCCTAGTTTAAAACCCTATCTAGTCAGCATTTTAGAGGAGAGTTATGACGAAGCAGTTAAACAGGCTAAGGCTGAAACAAAACTTCCTCTATCAACTTTTCCTAAGACTTGTCCTTACCTTTTAACCTCTATTCTTGATGATCAATTTTTTCCTTAACTGAAGGCGATCGCCCTAGAAATAAGACGAACTAAAATGCAATCTGACAAGAATAAAACAGGAGGATTAAGAAAATTAGCGATAATTCCAGAACCAAAACGAATAGTCATTAAGTAACTGATAATTGGGAGATGAACAGTCAGTCACTTCCAACTCCGATAGAGATAAATCAAACATTTTACCATCTTCCATTCTTTTTACCTTAGCCCCCAATTCACCCCAGCGATTGAGATCGACAATCAGTTCAATAAGCCGAAAAGTATCTAAATAAGAAGCCCTTTTTTTTCGGATCTCCGAATGTTCCTTCTGGGACATATATCCAAACACAAAACGCTCTTCCCATGAAAAATCTTCACTGCCGGTGAGATAGCAAGGATGAACCAAATTTGTGATAAGATACTGCCCATAGATAGCCATTGTTTCCTCATTAACAGACGCAAGTTCTTCTTCGTCATTTTCATCTATTCCAATAATGGCCTTGATTCTTGCCTTTTGCTCTTCCAAAGGTGAACTTACCAAAGGCTGAGTGCCATTAGGTAAACGCCAAAATACAGGTTCACCCCGATTAAATTTCTTTTCTAGCAATTTTTTTTCATTAATTGCCCCAAAACCTTCTGCTTTGCCTTTCATCAGTCTTGCTTGCCTCCGTAATCAGATCCTTTGATACTACCCCTTATTATATACAATCAGAAATCAAAATTTTTCCCGAATGGATCACTGACTGATGCAAATATGGGATAATCCCTCTCAAGTTAGCCTTTCCCCACACCGTTTTATGGTTTTAACCCCTTCCACCATGTTAGCCCTAGGGACACCCACTCCCGATTTTTCTTTGCCGGATGTTGTTTCTGGTGAGATTGTTTCCCTTAGCACCTTCCAAGACAAAAAAGCTTTGCTGGTGATGTTTATTTGTCGCCATTGTCCCTACGTGAAACATATTCAAATACAGTTAGCCCAATTGGGTCAAGATTATCAAACTACGCCGTTAGGAATCGTCGCTATTAGCTCGAATGATGCCCAAAACTATCCGGCCGATGCCCCCGCCAGCTTGAAGGAAATGGCCTTAGAATTGGGCTTTACCTTTCCGTTTTGCTACGATGAAACCCAAGAGGTCGCTAAAGCCTTTACCGCCGCCTGTACCCCCGACTTTTTCCTCTTTGATCAAGAGTTTAAACTAGCCTATCGCGGCCAATTAGATGATAGTCGTCCGAGTTTAGCAATTCCCGTGACCGGGCAAGATTTACGACAGGCCATTGATCAATTATTAGTCGGTAAATCAGTCAATCCTGAACAAAAACCGAGTATTGGTTGCAATCTTAAATGGAAAGCAGGCAATGAACCATGAAGGGTCTTTTTGTCAGTTTTTAGGCCCGCGACAATGGTTCATGCAAAGGCTCAAAATCGCTAAAAGATAGCAAAACTACTGATAAGCGGCCTTTAGTTCGTGTAACGTTTTGGTTTCATCAGGATTTAAATCCGGAGCCTTGCCGGTAATGCCCTTATAAATTTTGATATACTCCTCAGCTGAACGATACCAACTAAAGTCCATTCCCATGGCCCGTTGTTGTAACTTATGCCAATCGTCTTTATACCGGAAACCTTCCCAGGCCCGCACCATCGCCGTAAAGAAATCCAACGGTTCATACCGATCAAAGCAATAGCCCGTGCCAGCTTCATTGACCGGATCATAAAATGAGACCGTATCAACCAATCCCCCTGTCCGTCGCACGATCGGAATGCAACCATAGCGCATGGCCATCAATTGACTTAACCCACAGGGTTCAAAGCGGGAGGGCATGAGAAACACATCCGCCCCGGCATAGACCCGCCGGGAAAGGGCATCACTGTGGAGCAACTGGACAGACATCCGCCCCGAAAACCGGGAAGCCATTTGCCATAACTGCGTTTCATAGTAGCGATCGCCGGTGCCAAGCACAATTAACTGGGCATCGGTATAGGCCATAAAGCGATCCAAAATTTGGATCAGCAGGTCAATCCCCTTTTGTTCCACCAGACGGGTCACCATTCCCATCAACATGGCACTTTTATTAACCTCTAGCCCCGTTTCTTCTTGAATGGCAATCTTATTTTTAGCTCGTTCCTTAAGGGTCGCCGCCGTAAAGGGGGTATTAATAAAGCGATCAGTGGCGGGATTATAAACTTCCGTATCAATCCCATTTAAAATACCAATTAAATTCTGGTGAATAAAAGACAGTAACCCCTCCATTTTTTCCCCATAGGCCGGGGTTTGGATTTGTTCCGCATAGGTCGGAGAAACCGTTGTCACCCGGTTAGCAAATTGTACCGCCGCCGCCATGGCATTATCCCCCTGCATATACCAGGGACACCAGGTAATTTGCTCCAGGATACCGCGCCAGGGGCCTTGGTAAGCCAGGTTATGAATCGTAAACACTGTGGCAATATCGGGGGATTGGTGCATCCAGACCGGGATCATCGCCGTATGCCAATCATGACAGTGAATCACCTCCGGCTTCCAATAATTCCAGGCAAACTCTGCGGCTCCATTGGCAAAAAATGTAAATCGCCAAAATTCATCCTCTCCCCCATAGATGCGTCGGGGATTAAAGACCGGATGACCGAATAAATACAGGGGAATATCCGTGTTAGGCAATTGGGTTTCATAGATAGAAAATTCCTGAAACATCGC
The DNA here is from genome assembly GCA_035286205.1 of Merismopediaceae cyanobacterium. Lineage (GTDB taxonomy): Bacteria > Cyanobacteriota > Cyanobacteriia > Cyanobacteriales > Microcystaceae > Woronichinia. The sequence continues at coordinate 524 of JAYKIP010000069.1, read as the reverse complement.
CGAACTTTTCCAGACCGGCTGGGGTGAAATTTCTACCTTATCGGCCATGAAACCATAGTAGGGCATCAAAATGCGGACATCATAACCTAATTTGCGGAGAACCTTCGGTAAAGACCCCACTACGTCCCCCATCCCACCGGCTTTGGCAAGAGGAGCGACTTCTGCCGCCACAAATAAAATGCGCATTTTGTATTTTCCCTGATGATGCCATTGTGATTATAGAGGAGAGTGTGACCGACTAAGGCGATCGCCCAGAGCAATCCCCGCTTCCGCTAACAAGGCCCGTAAACGCTCATTTTCCGCTTCGGCCTGGTCAGCCCGTTGTTTCTCCTGCTCGGCTTGTTCTGCGAGTTGCACCGTTGACAGAAAAGGTCGTCCATCAGGATAGTACACTTTCAGCGTGTCAGCCCCTAATTGAAAGCGAATCCCTAATTTTGGACTCACCCAATCCTGGACTTCCTCAATCACGCTTAATTCCCCTTCTCGCCGTTCTAACCCCGTCAATTCGTTGCTCTCTGGATTAT
>JAYKIP010000068.1:0-19960 GCA_035286205.1 Merismopediaceae cyanobacterium | reverse complement strand
TAACGTTAAGTTTGAAGGAGATTATCTAAAACTTCCTAAAATTGGCTTAGTTTACTGTGTCAAACATCGGGAATTTGAGGGAACTATTAAGACAGTTACCATCTCAAAAAATCCTGATGGGAAATATTATGCTTCCGTTTTAGTTAACGAGTGCAAAGAACAGCCAAAAATCTCAGCAGAGGGTAAAGCGATAGGAATTGACTTAGGAATCACTCATTTTGCCATCACGAGCAATGGGTCTAAGTTTGATAATCCTAGACATTTAGTTAAACCGATTATTGATCAAGCGATTACTATTTTAGCAACGGGAGATTTTCAGCAAGCCTATGATGTCGTTTGCACGGTGTTTGAGATTAAAATTCTTGATCCGGCCTGTGGTTCAGGCTCTTTTTTATTAGGGGCTTTCGATTATTTAATCACAGAAATTCAACGTTATAATCAGGCTTGTCAGCGAGTGACGATTCCCCAGGATTTTAATTTGTTTCATGTGCCTGTGCAGTCGGTGGTTAATGCAGAAGAGCGTATTTTGGTGCAAATGTTGCACGGGGTTGATCGAGATCCCCAGGCAGTTTTATTAGCTAAATTATCGCTTTGGACAAGGTTATTGCGATCGCGTCCGGGGGAATATGGCAAACGCAACGGCTCTTTGTATTCTCATTTACCGGCTTTAACCTTAAATATTCGGACGGGGGATAGCTTAATTGCGGTGCCAGGAGAATTAACAGAATGGACAGAAGCGTTGAGTCAAGGAGCCGATTTAGCTAACACGGCGAGGGATTCAGGTCTAGCGGAAGTGGAACGAAATCGAGCGGTTGAACAGCTACAGACATTAATTCAAGAAGTTAATCAACACATTAACCCTCGTTTAACGGGCTTTTTTGCTAGTGATGAAAGTCTAGGGGCAGTTATTTCTAGCATAAAAAAAAGAGCGGCTCAAGGGAAAGAGTTAGTGTCAATTCGCTTTTGGTTAATGGCGGATCAGACCATCGAAAATGGAGAAAATTGGCTCAAAAAAAATCTACCAGATTGGACAATGACTGAGTTAGGGAGAGTTAAATCGGCATTAATGGTTTTGACAATGGCTGTCTCAGAAGTGATCATTAAGCGTCCTTTTAATTGGACAGTGGAATTTCCCCAGATTTTTGATCCGCGTTTACCCAAAGTAGAGCAAGGTTTTAGCGTGATCCTGGGGAATCCTCCCTATTTTAATGTAGATGCTACCTTTGGCCGTAATGCACCCGAATTAACCTGGTTAAAATATACCTATGGAGATATTTACACAGATAAAACTGATATTTTATTTTACTTCTTCCGTCGGGGTTATGATTTATTAAAAACGGGGGGAGCTTTGAGCTTTATTGTCTCTCGTGCCTTTGTTCAAGGCGATAAGTCAGCTAAGTTGCGTCAATTTTTAAGTCAAAATACCAGAATTACTGGCATGATTGATTTTCTCGGTCATCGGGTTTTTAATGCAGGTATTGCGACTTGTATTATTCAATGGAAAAAATCTGAACCTAGTTCCGATGATCATTTTAATGGCTTATATGTGATAGACTTAAATCAATTTAAGCAATTAGTTAAGGCTCAAACCTCTTTAAAAAATTCAGGCATTAATATTACAGTTTCACAAAGTAACTTAAATCAGGAACGTTGGCAAATTTCTCCTTATCATCATATTTTTCAAAACATTGATCAAGACAAAAATAAACTCAGAGAAATGAACTTAGTCAATTATACGGAAGGAATTACTACGGGTCGTGATGCTATTTTTGAAGGACAATTTTCTCAGCAATTCCCAGAAGATTACTATCTATATCGAGTTTCTAACTCTGCTATTGCTTCTTTTGGTTGCAAACCACCGGAAAATCAGATTTTATATTATAACCATCGAACTCATTGGGAGGATCTTCCCCAATCTATTCAATCATACTTACAAAAAAATCGTGAAGAATTGGAATCAAGAGATGTTTATCAAAATAAAACAAGTCATTACCAGTGGTTTCATCTTCACCGCCCTAGATACGGAATGAAAACTGCTAAAATTATTTTTTCCCGTCGTGCTAATGGGAATAAGTTTTTTGTTGATCATCAAGGTAAATATGGCTTTAAAAGTGATGTAGCAGGCTTTATTAAAAATGAAGAAACAACCGTTGATACGCTCTATTATCTCTGTGCTTTGCTTAATTCTGCGGTTTTAGAATTTCGTTATCGAGCTTTAGGTGGGTTAGGAAAACTCACGGGGAAAGGAATGTTTGAATATTTTGAAAATCAGGTGGGCGATTTACCGATCGCCTGGTTTGCCGATCCGGACAATCATCCCGACTATCAAACCCTGGTTAATCTCAGTAAAGAAGCCCATCAAGTTTGGCAACTGCGTTATCAAATGATTAATACTTATCATCGCAAAACAACGGCTATTCCTTATGAAGAACTGCCCCTGACTCATTATGTCAATCTGACCGGTGATTATGCCCTCAATATTGAGTGGCAAAGTCCTGACCCAAACCGTGAAGGTCATTTATTAGCCCTACGCATCGCTCCCTTAATCAACGGCTTTCAACTCTGGGGAGAAATGACCGAAGATGAAAACTGGAAAGAGGGCGATCGCCAATGGGCTGAATTAGCAACCGTCACGATCAATCTGCCCCACTTACATCGCTATCTGTTAGCACGTTTAATTTATCTCACCGAATTTGATCCTAATTTTCGTCGTAAACAAAAATTATCTAAAGCTCTAGGCAATGTCCTTAATGCCGCTTTTTCAGCCGTAACCCTTTACTGCTACGACAGTGATCGCTTCAGTAATCTAAGAGTCTTAGAAATTCTCGAACAACGAGTTGAACAGGAAATGGGCCGCACCGATTTAGCAGAAATTCTCCTCAGACAACAGCAAATTCAACAGCAGATCGATGAGATTGTCTATCGTCTCTATGGTGTAGAAGAGCAAAAAGCCTTAATTGAGCAAGCTCTAACCCTAATTCTTTAAACCGGTTTGCCATAAAGTTGATGCACTTCCGTAATGCCTAAACGAGATGGTACTCCCAAATTCAACCCAGAGCGATCGCCCCGTTCAAAATGCTCCGCCGCTTAACAGATAATCAACGAAAGAGGGAAAAAAATGCCAACAAGCCCGCTTAACATAAGTTTACGAACAGAGATTTTTAACCACTGCATCGGCAAAACCTGACATTTTCCCCCTAACTGGGTAGTTCTGCGGGTTTCTGGGCAGTCCAGAATTATGCTAGAGATCAGATAATCCCTCAACACGCTTTATGTTACATCAACGCGCCAGTGGCATTCTGTTACATCCCACTTCCCTTCCCAGTCGTTTTGGCATCGGGGATTTAGGGGAGGCCGCCTACCGGTTTGTGGATTTTTTGGCCCAGAGTCATCAACGCATCTGGCAATTATTACCCCTGGGGCCGACGGGTTACGGTAATTCTCCCTACCTGTGTTATTCGGCCTTGGCTCTGAATCCTCTGCTGATTAACCCGGATAAATTGGTGGCATGGGAATTATTACCCGCCGCAAGTCTGGAAAATATTCCTGAATTCCCGGAAGCAACGGTGGATTTTGAAGCGGTCAAAGCCCTCAAAGCTCCCTGGTTTAAACAGGCCTGTGATACCTTTCGCCAGGGGAATTTTCCGGCTCTTAAGCAAGAGTTTCAGGATTTTTGTCAAGCTCAAAACCCTTGGTTACCGGACTACGCCCTATTTATGGCTCTGAAGGATTATCATTTAGGCGCGAGTTGGCATACCTGGGATATTGCGATCGCCCAACGCCATCCGGAAGCCGTCGCCCATTGGCAAGACCGTTTAAAGGAAGAGATTTTTTATCATCAATTTTTGCAGTTTATTACCTTTCGTCAATGGCAGGAATTAAAGACCTACGCCAATGAAAATCACGTCTTGATTTTGGGGGATATTCCGATCTACGTGGCCCATGATAGTGCTGATGTTTGGGCCAATCCCGATATTTTCTGTTTAGACGAGGAAACGGGAGAAGCGGCGTTGATGGCCGGAGTCCCGCCCGATTATTTCAGTGAAACGGGTCAACTGTGGGGCAATCCAGTCTATAACTGGGAACAATTAGCGGTCACGGGGTTTGCCTGGTGGATTCAACGGTTTCAAGCGGTTTTACAAGCGGTGGATATTGTTCGCATTGACCATTTTCGCGGTTTTGAAGCCTATTGGGCAGTGCCGGAGGGAGAAACCACAGCCATGAATGGGGAATGGATCACGGCTCCGGGTCGAGACTTTTTTACGGCTCTCAAAAATGCTTTAGGGGATAATTTACCGATTGTGGCGGAGGATTTGGGGGTGATTACGCCGGGGGTCGAGGCTCTCCGGGATGATTTTCAGTTCCCTGGGATGAAGGTGTTACATTTTGCCTTTGATTCCGATCGCGCTAATCCCTTTTTACCCTTCAATTACGTTAACCGGAATTGTTTGGTTTATACGGGAACCCATGATAACGATACAACGGTGGGCTGGTTTACCCAGCGATCGCCCGAAGAACAGAAACGCGTTACGGACTATCTCGGCTGTGTATGTAACGAAGGCATTCATTGGAGTTTAATCCGTTTGGCCTTGGGAAGCGTGGCCAATATTGCGATTTTTACCCTGCAAGATGTGATGGGGCTAGGCAATGAAGCCCGGATGAATTTACCCGGCACCGCCGAAGGGAACTGGGGATGGCGTTATACTCCCGAAATGTTACACCCTTGGCTGAGTGAGCATTTGGGCTGGTTAACGGAACTCTTTGGACGACGCATTTATCATCCACCGAAACCCGTTGAAGCCGTGACGGAATCCCCCGAAAAATAAGCCGATCGCGGATTTCTCCCTCAAGTTAGGGGTCAGAGAGCCAAAAACCCTAATGAATGACGACGGACTGATTCTGGAGAAAATCCCGCAGTTGTTGGTTATGGTCATGGCTTAACTGTTCAGTCGGCAAGGTTTCCCGCGTAAAAGCCTGAACCCCTAACACTTCCCCACTATCCTGGGTCTCTAGCGTCCCCTCCGCCTGGACGACCAAGGAAATCACAATGGAGTGCATACGCGGATCGCGGTCAGGAGAAGAATACACCCCCACCAGACGTTCGACCTTGGTCAGGGTTAACCCCGTCTCTTCCCGGAGTTCTCGCTGGGTTGTCTGCAAAATATCTTCTCCCCAGTCTATTAATCCCCCCGGAAAGCCCCATTCTCCGGTATCTCGACGCTGAATCATCACAATACGACCATCGGCCAGCACGGGAATAATAGTGACCCCGGTGACAGGATGACGAAAAGCGATCTTGAGAAAGGCTTTGACATATCGCTTTAATTGGCCCATGGTAAAAATTGCCCAAAGTACGACTTAGATCCCGGCTCATCCGGATTTTTCTTGTGTTGAATCCGACGAGATTCCGTTGCCCAACGATGCTTCAAACGCATAAAACTCGATTCTAAGGAAACCAAGAGAAGAACGAGTGAGCGTTTATTAGAGCTTTCGTGGTCAAATCATGCTCAACATCGCGTTTAATTGTTGTTCAATCTCAAGAATTTGTTGTTGTATTGTTTGAGAAGGAATCTCTCCTCGTAAATGCTGAAGTTTTGCAAATAATTCGTCACGTTTAGCCATATTGTACTTCAGAGGAGGCAGGGTAGGAGAAGGTTGTCCAATGATCGCCCCAGTCGCTCCATACGTCTGCCCTTGGGAAGGAAGGTCAGAAGAATTTAGTGAATCAGTGTGATTTTTTAACATAAAATAACCTCATTTATTCTTTTTAAATAGACCCCATAGAGTAAGCTTCTGCCCCCATTTTGGCGATATAAGCGTAGGGAATGGTTCCATAACCTGCCCCATGGAGAGATTGGATACCCCAGTCTGTCCCCCAGCTATTGCGCAGGATAAACCGGCCACCGCCCAGTCCTAAATCGGGCATATCCTCATAGCCAACCAAACACATTGCGTGACCTCCTGTGAGGATCTCATTCGGAAGAGGCATCGTAATGTCCCCTGTATGGGCCACCCGAAGACTTCCCCACCAGGAGTTAAAGACTGGTATCGAAAAAGCGACACATCGCCCCTCATTCAACTCATTTTTGATGTCATCCACAGACGTGGAAGAAAGTTGAGTATAACTAGGAACGCGAAAAGTGAGAGCTTGTAACTGGGAGCCTCCTGGTGGCGGCCCTTGACCGATATTGGTCGGATCAGGAATCGGGTTGTATGCCCAAGTCTCCTCCAAGCAACAACCTTCTCGTTGAAGTAAGGGTAGGGCAATGGCTAACCACGTTCCCTCTTGTCCAGGTATTCCATCATTCCTTTTGCAATTCCAATAAAGAAATTGTTCAGAAAGGTCTTGGTAAGCCCCCTGAATACTCAGGTAATGTTCATAAACGGCTAAGGTCGCATGAGCAACACAGGTTCCCCTACCTTTTTGGTGGCGTATGGGAGGCATTTGTTCAACCAAGGAAACCTTCGACTTTCTCGAATGACTCGTTGATAGGCTAATTGAAGGGGCGAGATTCGGTCGAGGAACACTATTAATTGCCACCCCAAGACTATAGGTAGCATTAGCAATAATGGTGAGACTACTCTGAGGAATTTGGCTCGCAAAACCCACTAATTCGTTAACCATGGGAACGAGTTCGCCAATAGGGATGCCCAGATAGGCTGACAGTTCTGGCCCTGCTACTTGAGCCATGCCGACAAATTGTTCTAGACCATCCTCTCCACTTAATCCTAATGATTCTAGTGCCAAGCGATAAGGAGATAATTCTCGCATCTCGGCGATTTTCATTACATTTAACCTCCTTACTCTATGAGGATACTTTTAAGATAGCATCTGGAATTTATTAAGGGATAAAAGATGACGAAAAATTTATGAAGTTAAGGTTCTCTGAGCCTGTTCAATGGCCTGTTGTACCTGCTCAAAACCCGTTCCCCCGTAACTATTCCGGGCCGCAACCACCTGACGAGGGGCGATCGCCGCATAAATATCGTTTTCAAAGGCGGGATGGAGAGCTTGCCATTCAGCGAGGGTTAAATCCTTGAGTAATTTACCGGCGGCCAAACTGGTTTTGACCACCTTACCAACCAGATTATAGGCTTCCCGGAAAGGCACTCCCTTGGCGGCTAAATAATCGGCCACATCGGTGGCATTGGAAAAGTCTTCGGCCACGGCTGAGGCTAATCGTTCTTGCCGGAAAACAATCCCTTCTTCTAACAAAATGGTCATGGCTTCCAGGGAAACTAACACGGTCTTGACGGCATCAAAGAGGGCTTCCTTATCTTCCTGTAAATCCTTATTGTAAGCGAGGGGTAATCCCTTCATTAACACTAACATTCCCTGCAAATGACCAATCACCCGGCCTGTTTTACCGCGAATTAACTCCGGCACATCCGGGTTTTTCTTTTGGGGCATAATACTCGACCCGGTAGCACAACTATCGGTCAAACTAATAAAGCTAAATTCCTGGGAAGCCCAGAGGATCATTTCTTCACTTAAACGACTGAGATGCACCATAATTAAACTGCCGGCGTTTAAAAATTCAATGGCAAAATCGCGATCGCTGACCCCGTCCAAACTATTAGCATAGACATTCTCAAAGCCTAACAAATTGGCACTAAAGTGACGATCAATGGGAAAGGTTGTCCCGGCTAAAGCCCCCGATCCCAGGGGAGATGTATTCGTCCGAGCGCGAATTTCTCCTAGGCGTTCCCAATCCCGTTGGGCCATGTGAAAATAGGCCAACAAATGATGGGCTAAACTAATCGGTTGCGCCCGTTGTAGATGGGTATAACCGGGAATTAAGGTTTCCATATTGTCTGCCGCTAGGGTCACTAAAACCCGTTGAAAATCCCGTAATTTTTCCCGAATTTGGTCAATTTGCTCCCGTAAATACAGCCGAATATCCGTTCCCACTTGATCATTCCGTGAACGGGCCGTATGTAACTTTTTCCCAACATCTCCCACCAATTCCGTTAAGCGACGTTCCACCGCAAAATGAACATCTTCCTGTTCTACCCCAGGGGTAAATTTACCGTCTCGATATTCCTGGCGGATTTGCTCTAGTCCCTGCACTAATTGTTGGGCTTCGGCCGCGGTAATAATTCCCGTATGGGCTAACATCTGGGCATGGGCGATCGAACCGGTTAAATCGTACTCAATTAGTTCAATGTCAAACCCAATGCTGGCATTAAATAAGACAATCGCAGGATGTAAGGAGCCTTCAAAGCGATCGCTCCAGGTTTTTTTGGCCATTGTGTTACCCACCTCCTGGGCATCATAACAAAATTCTCAAGTTTCCCAGGGATTCCCTGGGTCAAACCCTCTCTTAAGGATTAACCGTTTCAGAAGGTTGGGAAACAATTTTAGGGAGTTAAAAAGCCCAAGGGTTGGGCAAAAAGTTCAGTGAGGGGCCGAAACTAAGAACCCAGAAAAGAATGGGCTAACCATCCTAAAACAACCCCAATGCCTAAGGCCCAGACCTGACCGGATTCAATAAAATTCTTAAAGGATTTTTGAAAATCGCCAATAATATCAATTTTTTTGATTTCTGCCGCATTCTGGGCCAAAAAAGTGATACTTTCCGTTAAATCGTGGGGCATGAGCGAAAACCAGGAATGGTCCGGCATGAGGCCCATCGGCAGAAGGGTTAACAAAGAAACATCACCTAGGATCATCATCCTCACTCCTTACGATACGGCTGATGGTGTTGATTGAGATTGCATTGACGGTTGCATTGACTGTGTTGATTTTACCCGCATAACGACCAGGGTCATATCATCTTGGTGATTATTTGTTGACCCAATGAATTTCTGCACCCGCTCGAACAGTTGGTCAAGGATTGCCTGGGGGTCTTGATGTTCTAAACAGGCGGCTCGATAGGCTTCCCGTAAATTGACTTCATCAAAGCGATCGCCCTGGGAGTTAGCGGCATCGGTGAGGCCATCGGTGTAGTAGAGAACGACATCCCCCGGTTCTAGGATGACCTGGGCATCTTCGTATTGGGAAAAGCACTCTAAGCCAATTAAGGCTCCGACAGTATCCAAGGCTCCAATGGTTTGGGACTGCGATCGCCAGAGTAGGGGCGGATTATGGGCCGCATTACTAAAAGCCAGTCGTCGGGTTTGCGGATGATATTCCGAATAAAAGAGGGTCACAAAGCGATGGGAATTATCCAGGTCAGCGTACATGACCCGATTCAAGTGTTGCAAAATCTGGGCCGGGCTATGACGGTTTAACACTTCCGCCCTTAACATCCCCCGCGTCATGGTCATAATCAATCCCGCCGGTACCCCCTTGCCCATCACATCCCCAATGACAATACTCCAGGGCACTCGTTTTTCAGCTTCTGCGTCCGGCTCCTGACGGGTTTGATCATAGTTAACGGGAATAAAATCGTAGTAATCACCGCCCACCCGATTGGCCGTTTGACACCGGGCCGCTAATTCGACTCCCTCAATTTCCGGGCATTGCCGGGGTAAAAGACGGTCTTGGATTTCTGAGGCAATTTCTAGTTCCCGATCCTGTCTTTCCTTGGCTCGTAATTCCAGGGTTAATTCATTGTTGGCGATCGCCACCGCCGTTTGATCCGCAACTAACTGCAAGAGTTTACGCCGGGTAGGAGTCCAAAGATAGTGGGGATTATCACTAACCACATACAGACGACCCCGCTCCTCATTTTTCACTAAAATCGGAGTGCTATAAAGCCGTAACCGTGGCCCCAAAAAGCGACGGATTTGCTCCTCTAAATCACCGAGGGAATAACGCTGGGGTTCTTGATTGAGGACTTGAATCCCCTGACCCAGGGCCTCTTGAATTTGACGATTTAAGCTCTGAATTTGACTGTAGGAATGCTCTAGGCTGAGTTGTTTGCTTTCTTTGATCAGGACTAAAGCTCCCCCTTCCGCTTCCGTGACGCGAGCGGCCATCAGAGGCGTTAATTCTAAAAATTGATTCAGGTTATGAAAACTGCGGAGGGCAAATCCTAAAGAACTTAATAAATTTTGAACTTTATGTTGTTCTCGATAAAGATTGGCCACTAATTCCTTGAGAACAGATACCGGATTGGCCTCCGTCCTAAAGGTGGGAGCGGGAGTAGCGGGAGTAACAGTGAAAGAAACGGGGGGCGGAAAAGGAATCATGGTCTCGGTAACTAACTTCCTGGAGGAGGCAATGATGAGAATACGTTAAGAAAATTTAATGACCAATTCTCTATCCTCTGGGTTATGTCAAATTTCCCTCGGTGGGACGGTTACCATCCCCTGAAAGAAGCCAGCCATCTTGTCTGGATCGGTCGCCTGGGGCTGTAGAGGAATTGAGGCGGGAATAAGGCTGGATAATCGTAACCTAAAACTTTTAGTTTGCCAAGTATTTTTCTGGATACTGCCTAATTTTTATCTAAATGGGAGCTACTTTTCCCCGTAGATTTTTGCCCCGGATGTCTATTCAGGCGTAACGTTCTTTAAGTATTTATGCTTGCTAGGGACTGGTGGCGATCGCCTTCTATCATTCCCTCAAAATTAACCGTAAGCATAATTAACCCCTCAGCATAAGAGCAATCCTACGGGTCAACCGGTTGCTTCTTCTCGCAATCTTCTAAAATTTAAACAATCTATCCCGTTTCTGCCAGGGTCACCTTGGTCGAAACCCTTCAACGGAATGAATGCTATGGCTCATGCTCCTAGGGCAAATCCCGCCGCTCTCTCCTGGTGGTCGCAGACCCAACAATATTTTCAGCGTTTCCCCCTACCCCAAACGGAAGAATCAATTCTTTTTCGGGTGTTAGTGCAACTCCTGGTGATCGTGGGGATTGTGGCCACCGATGTGGCGGCCCAAACGGAATGGAGTATCTGGGCCATTCCCTTGAGTATTCTGGGGGCCGTCTGGAGTTGGCATCGCCGTAAACACCGCAATATTGCCCTGAAATTTACCCTGGCGATCGGGATGTTACTAATGTTGTTTGTCTTTTTGAGCAACATTGTTGTCAATCTCAACGATACGCGGATTTCCCTGGCGGGTCTTTTAGTGCAATTACAAGTCCTCCATAGCTTTGACCTCCCTCGTCGTAAGGATTTGGGCTATTCCATGGTCATTGGTTTAATTCTGTTGGGGGTGGCGGGAACGGTGTCCCAAACCATGGTGTTTGCCCTCTGGTTGTTGTTATTTTTGGCGATCGCCTTACCGACCCTGGTGTTAGATTATCGCTCCCGGCTGGGGTTACCCACCTTTGATCAACTGTGGCAACGGCGGCCCGGCCAGAAACAACGTCCCTGGAGTTTAGCGAGTTTGCAAAATTCCCCCCTTTCCCCCAAATGGTTAGGAACGGTTCTGGGCATTACCCTGCTGTTGGGCTTAATCATTTTTGCGGTGATGCCCCGATTACCCAGTTACCAATTACAAACTTTTCCGGTGAGTGGCGCGGGGGACTCGGAAAATAAAACCTTTGATGAGACGAATCGGGATGTGGTGAACCCTGGCTATGTGCAACCGGGCAAGGAAGGTACCGGCGGCAGTACCGGTAATAGTCCTGTACAGGGAGCCGGGTCCATGGATGAAACCTATTACTACGGTTTTAGCAGTCGGATTAATCAGAATTTACGGGGTCAATTAAAAAAACAGTTAGTTCTACGGGTTCGTTCCCAGTCAGCCGGGTTTTGGCGGGCCTTAGCCTTTGATCACTACACCGGGCAAGGTTGGGAAATTTCCCAGAATGATGACATTACTAAGGTGCGGCGATCGCCCTGGTCATACCGGTTTGACTTGTTTAGTTCCCTCAACCCTGGGCGCAGTCAGCGTGTGGTACAGACCTATACGGCAGTCAAGGATTTGCCCAATGTGATTCCGGGGTTAAATCTGCCTCGTTTTCTCTATTTTCCGGCCAGGGAAGTGGGCATTGATCAAAGTGATAATTTGCGGTCTCCCGTCGGTTTACAGGAAGGCTTGACCTATACCGTCATTTCCGAAGTCCCTTTCCGCGATCGCACGGCCTTAAATCAGGCCCCCAATCAATTCCCCCGCCGCGTTCTCCAACGGTATTTGGAGGTTCCCCCCGCCATTAAAGATAAAATTCGACAACAGGCGATCGCCCTGCTCGACAAATCCCCCAAGCCGATCAACACCCAGTACGAAGCGGCTTTATACCTGACCCAAGCCCTCAAGCAAAACTATACAATCAAGACCGATATTCCCTTTTTGGAAAAAAATGAAGATTTAGTGGAAGCCTTTCTGTTCCGAGACCAGGGCGGTTATCCGGATCATTTTTCCACCGTATTAACCCTGATGTTGCGGTCGTTAGGTATCCCGGCCCGCTTTACCGTTGGATTTGCCCCCGGCCAATTCAATCCCTTTACCGGTTATTACCTGGTTCACAATACCGATGCCTACGGCTTAACGGAGGTCTATTTCCCGACCTTTGGTTGGATCAGTTTTGACCCCATTCCCGGCCACGATTTATTTCCTCCCTCCATCGAAGATGAAGAAACCTTTAGCGTCCTCAAACAACTCTGGAATTGGGTGGCCAGTTGGTTACCGTCCCCAGTGACCGGCTTTTTGAGTCTTCTTTGGACAAATGTGATCGAAGCTTTCTTCGGTTTTCTCGGTTGGCTCTGGAAATTGATCTCTGGTAGTATTTTGGGGGCCTTACTCGGTTTAATCGGGGCGATCGCCCTAGGCTTTTTGGGTTGGTTAGGCTGGGAACAAATCCGACGCTGGTTAACCCGTCAACGGTTGGCCCGGTTGGCCCCCATGCCCCGTCTTTATCAGCAAACCCTCTTAACCTTAAAAGGTCGAGACCTAGCCAAAAGTTCTGCCCAAACCCCCTTAGAATACGCTCATTCCCTCCAGGAACGGTTAACCCCCGAACAACATTCTATTGTGCTAGAAATCGTGCAAGCCTACGTCCATTGGCGATACGGGAATCAAGAGCCAAATATTCCTTACCTCAACCAACAACTGCAATTACTCATCCGGAGCTTAGAACGCCAACAAACCACCGCCCTTTTGAACCGATGGCGTAAATCCGGGTAAACTATCTCTTAACCGCTTTCTCCCCCAAACTTGGGGGTCGGGGGGCAAAAGTGTCTATAGATGTCTCCCCTAAAGTGAGGGGCCGGGGTGCAAAAACGTTACATTAGATAATCAAAGATAATAAACCAGGGGATTTGCTGGCCCTGAATCCTCCCACCCTTCTTGAATAACAGTTTCATGCGCGAAACCATCCAAACTCTCACCGACAATCTCAGCAAAACCATTGTGGGCAAAAACGAAGCCATTCGCTTGGTCTTAGTCGCCCTCCTCAGTGGGGGTCATGCCCTCCTCGAAGATGTTCCTGGGGTAGGTAAAACGCTGTTAGCTAAATCCCTCGCTCGTTCCATCAATGGGCGTTTTCAACGGGTGCAATGTACCCCGGATCTCTTACCCAGTGATATTACGGGAACCAATATTTGGAATCCTAGCAGTCGGGCCTTTGAATTTTTAGCTGGGCCAGCCTTTGCCAATGTGCTGTTAGCGGATGAAATTAACCGGGCAACTCCCCGTACCCAATCGGCTTTGTTAGAGGTGATGGAGGAAAAACAAGTCACCATTGACGGCGAAACCCGCAGTGTCCCCCATCCTTTTTTTGTGATTGCGACTCAGAACCCCATTGAATATCAGGGAACTTTTCCGCTACCGGAGGCCCAGATGGATCGCTTTACCCTTTCCCTGTCCCTGGGTTATCCGACCGCCGAGGAAGAATTGCAAATGCTCCAACGTCAGCAACAGCCTTTTCCCGTCGAGGAGTTACAACCCTGTATTTCCCTAGAGGCCGTGGAAACCCTCCAGCGATCGGTTCAGCAGGTAAAGGTCACGGAGAGCTTACAGCAATATATTTTGAATTTAGTCCGAGCCTCACGGGAAGATGAGGACATTATTTTAGGGGTGAGTCCGAGGGGGTCAGTGGCCCTCCAAAAAGCCTCCCAGGCCTACGCCTTTCTGGAAGAACGGGACTATGTGATTCCCGATGATGTGAAAGCGATGGCTCCCCATGTGCTGGCCCATCGTTTGATTCCGGCGAGTGGGAAACAGGCCAAAATGGTGGTACAACGTCTTTTAGAGACGATTCCGGTGGAAGGGGAGGGGTAAACCTTTAAGTATGGATAAAAGATTCGGTTACGGGAAGGGGTTTAATGCGGGATTGAAGCCAGGGCGACACCGAGGCATATTGCTCCTGGGGATGATCTGTGTCTCGATGCTTTTGGGGTGGGGTTTGACAGCTTTATCGCCGGGGATGGCCCAGGAGGCCGAGTTAGCCAATAGCAAGGTTCCTCCCAATAGTGTCATGGTAGATCCCGTTCCGACCCGCTATCAACCCGGTCTGGAGTCCTATCTCGAAACCTGTCGGTCTTGTCATATTGCGTTACCGCCGGAAACCTTGCCCACCGAAAGTTGGCGTGAGATTTTACGCAAGCCGGATAAACATTATGGGGTGAGTATTCCGAATTTTAATCGCTTTACCCAATTATTAATCTGGGATTATGTGAGTACGTTTTCCCGCCCGTCGCCGCCGAATGCCCCCATCCCGTTATATCTGGAAAAATCGCGTTATTTTAAGGTGTTGCATCCCCGTGTCACCTTACCCAGTGGCATGAATTCTAAAACCTGTGTGGTTTGTCATCCCAAGGCCCTGGATTTTGATTTTCGCTCCTTAACTGCTGAATGGCAGTCTGCCCCTTAATGGTTCATGTTTATGTTGGATGATGTTGCGATTCCCCAGGCTCCGCCGGATTTTCGGTCGGGTTTTGTGGGTTTAATTGGTCGGACGAATGTGGGGAAATCTACGCTGTTAAATCAGTTGGTGGGTCAAAAAATTGCGATTACCTCCCCGGTTTCCCAGACGACCCGGAATCGTTTACGCGGGATTGTGACCACTGACCAGGGCCAGATGATTGTGGTGGATACGCCGGGTATTCATAAGCCGAAACATGAGTTGGGGAAGTTACTGGTACGCAATGCGGAAAGTGCCATTGATAGTGTGGATTTGGTGTTGTTTTTGGTGGATGCTTCCTGTCCCCTGGGCAATGGCGATCGCTATGTGGCGGAATTGTTAATCAAGCGTCCAACGCCGGTGATCCTAGGGTTAAACAAAATTGATGGTCAGGGAGATCAAGCCGAGAGATTGAACCAGACCTATGGGGAATTAGCGGAACTGCACCAGTGGCCCACCTGTGCTTTTTCAGCTTTAACCGGGGAGGGTATCCCGGCCTTAACCCAGAGGATCTGGCAACAGTTGGAGCCGGGCCCCTATTACTATCCGCCCGATTATGTCACGGATCAACCGGAACGTTTCATTATGGCGGAGTTGATCCGCGAGCAAATTTTATGCCAAACCCGACAGGAGGTTCCCCATTCGGTGGCGATTACCATTGAAAAAGTTGAGGAAACCCCAAAACGCACGAATGTCTTTGCGGCGATTACCGTAGAGCGACCTTCCCAAAAGGGGATTTTGATCGGTAAGGGGGGGTCAATGTTAACGGCGATCGGCACAGAGGCCAGAAAACAGATGCAAAAGTTAATTGCCGGGGAGGTGTTTCTCAAGTTATTTGTCAAGGTGGAACCCCAATGGCGACAGTCTCGCCACCAATTAGCTGAGTTGGGGTATCGTCTGGAAGATTAAGAAACTTGGACAGTTAACTTAGGGGTCTGGGGCTAAGGCGTTAGAATGGAGGGAATGAACGCTAACGCTAAGGGTTCTAAGTCGGTAAGTTCAATTAATGGTTTATAAGGATGAAGCCTCATGGTCGGTGAATAGGCAAAGCCTCTAGCTGATGAACGGGCAAAGCCTCTAGCCGGTGAACGGGTAAAGTCTCTAGGGGATTGACGGGCAAGATGCCCATCCCACATTACTGCCCATCCCCCATTAATGACACCCAACTACTTATTGCTACTTATCGGTTCCTTTTACTTATTCTTTCATTGCAAATCTGAGTGATCACCTATTCCCTACCGGCCCCTACGGAGTTATTTCCTTTTCCCCTCGATGAGTTCCAACTTCAGGCGATCGCCGCCTTGGATGCGGGTAAATCCGTCGTGGTTTGTGCGCCAACGGGGTCAGGTAAAACGGTGATCGGGGAATACGCGCTGTATCGGGCTTTGGACCGGGGCAAACGGGTCTTTTATACAACTCCCTTGAAGGCTCTGTCGAATCAAAAAGTCCGCGATTTCCAAGAGAAATTAAGTCAGTTGGGGGTCAAAAATGCGGAGGATTGTGTCGGTTTGATTACCGGTGATCTGGTGATCAATGCCAATGCGCCGGTGGTGGTGATGACGACGGAAATTTTCCGCAATATGCTCTACGAAACCCCCGTTGGGGAAGTGGGAACGTCCTTAGAAGAAGTGGAAACGGTGATTTTTGATGAATGTCATTACATTAGCGATCGCGATCGCGGCACGGTGTGGGAAGAATCTATTATTTATTGCCCGGCCACCATTCAGTTAGTGGCTTTGTCGGCCACCATTGGCAATCCCGAACAATTAACCGATTGGATTAATCAAGTCCGCCAAGGCAAATCCCTCAAACAATTACGGCGTTCCCAAAAAGAAGACCAACAGCATTGTGAACTCATTAACTCCGATTATCGCCCGGTACCACTCCATTTTCATTTCAGTGCGAAAAATGGTCTGTTTCCCCTGCTTAATGGTGAACAGAATGGCATTAATCACCAATTATTGACCAAAAAACATCAGGATGCCAAGAAAAAACGCCTCCGTCGGGAAGATTGTCCTTACCCGGCCATCGTGGTGGAACAATTACGAGAACGGGATTTTTTACCGGCCATTTATGTCATTTTTAGCCGTAAAGGGTGCGAACAGGCCGTGCAGTCGCTTCCGGGATTGAATCTGGTTACCCTAGAGGAATCCCAGGCAATTCAATTAACGCTCCTCCGCTTTTTCCTGGGGAATGATCCCGATTTACGCGATCGCCTCCGCCGGGATTGGCGGGAAACCTTTCCGGATTTTTGCCAACAAATTCTGGCCTTTTTAGGACAACCCGAAAGCGAAAGGGAAGCCTTATTAACCCTGTTTCAAGCGCAACCGGAAACCACCCGACAACTGTGGCAATGGTTAGCCCAATCCTGTCCGATGATTCGCTTTGATCAAATTGAACCCTTAATTCGCGGGCTGGCGGTGCATCATGCGGGCGTTCTCCCCAGTTGGAAGGAGTTAGTTGAACGCTTATTTGAACAGGGTTTAATTAAAGTGGTTTTTGCCACAGCGACCCTGGCGGCGGGGATCAATATGCCGGCCCGGACAACGGTGATTTCCACTCTGTCTAAACGTACCGATAAGGGTATCGAAATGTTGTCGCCTTCGGAATTTGTGCAGATTGCGGGGCGGGCCGGTCGTCGGGGCATGGATGAAGCGGGCCAGGTGGTCACGATGCAAACCCCCTTTGAGGGGCCAAAAGAAGCGGCTTTATTGGCCCTCGCCAGTCCCGAAAATTTACGGAGTTGTTTTACCCCTTCCTACGGTATGGTCTTAAACCTGTTGCAAAAGCATACTTTGGAAGAGGCCAAGGACTTAATGGAGCGGAGTTTTGCGGAATATTTAATGCAATTAGCTCTGGAGCCGACCCAACAGGCGATCGCCGATTTATTTGGTCAATTAGCCCAACTGGATTTTAAATTAGCCGGGGTCAAAGAAAGTGATATTAGCAGTTATGAAAAATTCCGGGCCCGCTTACGGGAAGAAGAGCGATTATTAAAAACCCTGGAACAGCAGGCCGAAAAAGTCCGCCGTCAGGAAATTGTGCAGCAGTTAAGTGATTTATTCCCCGGACAATGTTTATATCTCAAAGGGAAATTTATTCGGATAGGTAAACCCATTTTTGCGGTCTTTATTCGTTATCTGCCCAGTGCCGGTAAATCAGAAGATTTACTTTGTTTAAGTACGGATAATCGTTGGTATCGCGCCACCGTCAATGATGTCTATCGCCTCAGTGACCATTGTATTCCCGGTATTCCTAGCCCGCAGTTAAGTGTCCAAACCTTACCGGAGGTTTCCCTCTTAAAACTAGGGAGATTTCTTAAGGGTAAGCCCGATACCTATAACCTCGCTCAACAATTAGTGGCGATCGCCGAAGAACCCCGTCCCGCTCCGGAAATCCTAGAGCAACAACAACGGGTCAATCAGGTCAAACAAATGTTGGAGACCCATCCCTTCAATGCCCAGAAAAATCCTCAACGGGTCATTGAACAATATTATCAACGGTTAACCCTACGGGAAGAACTCGAAAAACGACAAACGGATTTAACCCGGTTACAGTCCCGTCAATCCTATTATTGGCAAGAATTTTTAGAATTAATTACGGTTCTCCAACATTTTTCGGCCCTCGAAGAATTGGTTCCTACGCCCCTAGGGGAAGCATCCGCCGCCGTCCGGGGGGAAAATGAATTATGGTTAGGGTTAGTGTTAATGTCCGGCAAATTCAATCATTTAGCTCCCCATCATTTAGCGGTGGCCATCAGTGGTTTAATTACGGAAAATTTGCGCCCCGATACCTGGACAAATTTCTCGGCTCCTCCCGAAGTTTTAGCGGCTCTACGGCCTAGCCAAAATTTAGACACTTTATACTTTTTCCTCCGTTCTCCCGCTTCTTGTTCGGAAGCCGTATGGGGCTATAGTTTATTAGTCTATGACCTGGGAAGAATCAATTTATGGGAAATGCGACGCGAATTATTTCAAACCCAAAAACGCCATAATATTACCATGCCCGCCTGGTTAGAAGTGGAGTTATTAGGATTAGTAGAACAATGGGCATTAGGGATGACCTGGGATGAATTAGTCCAACAAACCAGTTTAGATGAAGGGGATATTGTGCGTTTATTACGTCGTACCATTGATTTACTGTGGCAAATTCCCCAAATGCCTCGGATTTCCGACACCCTAAAACGCAATGCTAAAGCGGCGATCGCCCTAATTAAACGTTTCCCAGTTTAATGCTTGTGTATGTAGTAATGGCTTTCTCTTGTTATTTTCTAGGATATTCCTTCAAAATAGAAGTTAAGTGAATGATGGGGTTTAGGCTATGGGAAGTATGACAAATTCTGAAATGAATTCTCCGTTGTCTATCCGTCAGGCGATCGCCGTTAACAAGGCTTTTCTGAGGGTAAGTCCTCTCCTGGAGCGAGTGGAGCCGTTTCGTTTGGCTTTATTAGGGTTATTGGCGAGAGTGAATCTGGGGGAAACGGAGGAGTTTCACAAAAATTTGGTAATTGAGTTTTTTCGTCAAACGTTTAAGGGGGAGATGGATAAAGTTACGCCCTATTTTATCAATACGAAAAACTACGCCCAGGGTGAGGGGGATTTAGTGATTCATACGGGCAAAACTGCTGATAGTGCTGTGGGGGTAATTTTAGAGTTTAAGAAACCCCAGGGGAATTTATCAGAAATGCCGAAGCCGAATCAGTTAAATGTCAAGGCATTCCAGCAGTTATTGTTCTATTTTTTGCAGGAACGGTTAGCCGGAAATAATTTAGAAGTGAAAAAATTGGTGATTACGAATATTTATGAGTGGTTTATTTTTGATGCCCAGGATTTTGAGCGGTTACTGGTAGAGTCTTTGCAGAAAAAGTTTGAAGATTTTACCGCAGGACGATTAACAGGAAAAACCACTGATTTTTTTTATCAACAAATTGCGAAACCGGCGATCGCTGAAGTAGAAAGTCAGTTAAGGTTTGTTTATTGGGATTTACGGGATCATCAGGCCAATTTGGAGACAGTGACGGATGAATCAGCTTTAGTGGATTTGTTTAAGATTTTTTCGCCTGAATATTTGTTAAAGTTACCGTCGGTTAATGACAGTAATCGTTTGGATGAGGGTTTCTATAATGAATTATTGCATATTATTGGTTTAACGGTGGTTAAGGTCAAAGGGAAAAAGTTCATTGAGCGTCAGGTAGAAAAAGATCGCCATCGCGGTTCATTGTT
>JAYKIP010000067.1:0-5591 GCA_035286205.1 Merismopediaceae cyanobacterium | reverse complement strand
TCTCTCTGATACCAAATCCTGTTCTCACACCTCTTTTTCGACAATGTAGGGGCTTAGTCTCTAAGTCCTATACTCTCTGGATTTGGAAACAAAATCCCTACCAAAAATCAAGGAAATTTTAGCCTTCCAGTCCCCGACTTTGGGAGAGAAAGAGATGTAGGAGATTGGCAAAGCTCAAGAATGATAGTTTAACCCCTAAGCTGTAGCTCCCTGTTGACGTTCTTTCAGGTAAGCAAAAAATTCTTTGCCTTCCCGTAAACGTCGTACTAACATTTGCGGATCGCCGAGCATTTCTTTGACGATGGGAATAATCGCCTGGGGACGGAAATAAAATTGCCGATACATTTTTTCTACGGCATCTTCAATCTGTTTTGTTGATAAATTGGGATATTCGAGGGTAGATAATTGAATCCCGGAAGTTGCCACTAACTCTTTGTTGGTAAACCAATTATTTTCCTGAGCTTGGCGATAGAGTTCGGTGCCGGGATAGGGGGCCGCAATAGACACTTGAATGGTGTGGGGGTTCACTTCACAGGCAAAGCGAATGGTTTCTTCAATGGTTTCCTGGGTTTCGTTGGGCAGACCAATGATAAACGTGCCATGGACAGTGATGCCTAATTTGCGGCAATTTTCCATGAATTTGCGGGCCACTTCTAGTTTAATGCCTTTACGAATGCCGTCTAAAATTTCCTGATTACCGGATTCAAAACCGACTAACAATAAGCGTAAACCGTTATCTCGCAAAGTTTTTAAGGTATCGTAATCCAGATTAGCCCTGGCATTACAACTCCAGGTAATTTTCAGTTTTTTCAAATACTCGCTAATGGCGATCGCCCGTTGTTTATCAATGGTAAAAGTATCATCATCAAACATATATTCGCGGACAGTATCCCCAAAAATGGCTTTGGCTTCGGCCATTTCTCGACCAACGGCGGCGGGACTTTTGGCTCGGTAGTTATGACCGCCAATGGTTTGGGGCCACAAACAAAAACTACATTTGGCCGGGCAACCGCGACCGGTATAAAAAGAAATATAGGGATGTAATAAATAACCAATAAAATATTTTTTAATATCTAAATCCCGCGCATAAACGGGTAACACACTGGGCATAGCATCCCAATCATGGATTAAGGCACGTTCCGGATTATGTTGAATCGTACCATCGGCTAACCGATAACTTAAACCGGTGATTTCCGCGTAGGGACGATCTTCCGCTAATTCTTGACAGGTATAGTCAAATTCGTTGCGACAAACAAAGTCAATGATCGGATTTTCTTTTAAGGTTTTTTCTGGCAAAACGGCAACGTGGGCCCCAATAAACCCAATTTGGGTATCCGGTTTTTGGGCTTTAATGGCTTCCGCGCATTTTACGTCATTGGCAAGGGAGGGAGTGCTAGTGTGCATAATTACCAGGTCATAATCCTGGGCGATCGCCAAAACATCGTCCACCGATTGATGATGGGGAGGGGCATCAATGAGTTTACTGCCGGGCACTAAAGCGGCGGGTTGAGCTAACCAGGTGGGATACCAAAAAGAAGTAATTTCACGTTTTGCTTGGTATCTAGCACCGGCTCCCCCATCGAAACCATCAAAGGAAGGGGGACTCAAAAATAGGGTTTTTTTCATGGGATGGCGATCGCTCCTAACACACCTCGGATTAAACGCCTTCTAGTTTAGGCAATGTCTGGAATTTTGACAATCTTCAGATGAGTTGATTAATCCTGTTTTTGTATTTTAAAATATTTGAATGAGGAGAGAATGCCCTATTTTCTAAGGGCAAGACAAAAAGTAAAGAATCCAACCCAAACAGTTCGATAAGGAAGGATTAAAAATCTGTTGAAGACGAGGTTTAAAATTGAGACAAACCAGCCATTAAGACGGTAAAAATTGCCGGAGTTTACGTCGGATACGAAAAGGCCAGGTCGGATGAAAATAGGTATTTTGCGAAAAATCATCGGCCTCTGCATCGCGGATCATTAACTCAGGATGGGTTAAGGGAAAGGTCATGGGCAGGGTCGGTAAATTCGCATGGGGATGGGTCGCACTGGTGGTATGACTGGCATCTTCCCCAAAACCAATATTGCTGACTAAATTTACTGACGGTAAAATATGCAGGGCATTTTGTAACCAACAACTTAACGTCCAGCGATAATCCCAGGCCTGAATTTGATTCTCATAGACGGCTTGGAAAATGGTTTCCCAATAATTTAAGGCCCGGCGATCGCCAAAAACGGCTTTTAATAATTGTTTTTCTTTGGCTTCAGGCCAATGGGTCATTGACCAATCAAAATAGTGCCAGGCCCGTTTCCAGGTGGCCCAGCCCCAGGAATGATGATAGCGAGAAAAATAATAACTGGTAGAGAGGGGAGGACGGCCAAATTGAAAGTTATTACCGGCCACTGTAAAAATCCGATCATCCTCAGCATAACGGTCTAATAATTCTTCGCAGAAAGCAAAAAAACTTAAATCCGGTAAACAATCATCTTCTAAAATAATGGCTCGATCCACTTGACTAAAAACCCAATCTAATCCGCTCGGAACCCGTTTAAAGGAGCCTAAATTCTGGTCAGAATACTCTCGATAAACCTGACAATCCCAGTCTATGGTCTCGATCAGTTGGCGCGTTTCAGCACATTTTTCGGCCTCTCCAGCTTTCTGGGGACGGGGAGCATCGGCAATGACAAAAAGCTGTTTGGGTTGGGCTTGACGAATCGCCTCTAAGACCCTCTGGGTGGTATGGGGACGACGAAAAATAATCAGAACAACAGGGGTTTCCATGGATTTCCGGGAGCTTTAAAAAATTGAGAGAATCAGCGAGGCGGTTTTGGGTAAACTGGTTAGGGATAAATCCCCATTTTCCCTTATCTTGCTCTGCTTCCTAGGAGATTAAACCATGACAAAATTTGTTTTCGTCACCGGCGGAGTCGTCTCCAGTATCGGTAAAGGCATTGTAGCGGCGAGTTTGGGACGATTACTGAAATCGAGGGGCTATTCGGTCTCGATCCTGAAGCTTGACCCCTATATTAACGTTGACCCTGGCACGATGAGTCCTTTTCAACACGGGGAAGTGTTTGTCACGGAGGACGGCGCGGAAACGGATTTAGACCTGGGCCATTACGAACGCTTTACCGATACCTCGATGTCTCGGTTGAATAGTGTGACGACGGGTTCGATCTATCAAGCGGTGATTAATAAGGAGCGACGGGGAACTTATATGGGGGGGACGGTACAGGTGATTCCCCACATTACCAATGAGATTAAGGAACGGATTTTGCGGGTGGCTCACAATACCCATCCGGATTTGGTGATTACGGAGATTGGGGGAACGGTCGGGGATATTGAGTCTTTACCGTTTTTGGAAGCAATTCGTCAATTTCGCAAGGAGGTGGGTCGTCATAATGTGATTTATATGCACGTTACCCTGATTCCCTGGATTCCGGCGGCCAAGGAGTTGAAAACCAAGCCGACTCAACATTCGGTGAAGGAATTGCGTTCCATTGGGATTCAGCCAGATGTGTTGGTGTGTCGTTGCGATCGCCCCTTACCGGGCAATATGAAAGAAAAAATTTCGGAATTTTGTGATGTGGCCGTGGCATCGGTGATCACCTGTCAAGATGCCAGCAGTATTTACGAAGTGCCGTTAATTTTGGAACAGGAGGGTCTGGCCCAACAAACCCTGAATTTATTAAAACTCGAAGACCGGCAACCGGATTTAAATCAGTGGCAATCGTTAGTTCGTAAAATGCAGTCCCCCCACTCGGAAATTGAAGTGGCGTTGGTGGGGAAATACGTCCAGTTAGGCGATGCCTATTTGTCGGTGGTGGAAGCCCTGGGTCATGCGGCTATTGACCTGGAGAGTAAAGTTAAAATCCGTTGGATTAGTGCCGAAGAAATTGAAGCGGATGGGGCGGCCACCCATTTGCACGGTGTGAGTGCCATTCTTGTCCCCGGTGGTTTTGGGGTGCGGGGGGTAGATGGTAAAGTGGCGGCGATCGCCTATGCCAGGGAACAAAACATTCCGTTTTTAGGATTATGTCTGGGGATGCAATGCGCGGTGATTGAATGGGCCAGAAATGTTGCCCACTTAGCGGCGGCCCACAGTGCGGAATTTGAACCGGAGACCCCCAACCCCGTAATTAACCTTTTACCCGAACAACAGGATGTCGTAGATTTAGGGGGAACTATGCGCCTCGGTCTCTATGCCTGTCGGTTAGTCCCGGATACCCTGGCCTTTTCGCTGTACCGCCAAGAAGTGGTCTATGAACGCCACCGCCATCGCTACGAATTTAATAACGCCTATCGCAGTCTCTTTGGGGAAACGGGTTTTGTGGTCAGTGGAACATCCCCCGATGGTCGCCTCGTGGAAATTGTGGAATATCCCCACCATCCCTTTTTCATTGCCTCCCAATTTCACCCTGAATTTCGTTCCCGTCCCAATCAATCCCATCCCCTCTTCCTGGGTTTGATGGAAGCAGCCTTAAAGTATCAACAGTCTCACTCTCCTTCTCCCGATATGCCCCCATTAACCCTACTTCCCGTCCCGGAGCAGACCTGGATCGAGGCTGGGGTGGGGGAATAGGTCTAGGCCACCAGACGGAAAACGCCCTCAATTAGCTCATCAAGATCACAGGGCTTGCTAAAGTAAAGCTGAAAACCAGCTTCCAACGCCAGGTTCATACTGTGTTGATCCACATAGCCAGAGAGGGCGATCGCCGGTAATTGTCCTCCCTGGTCTGGGGGTAAAGCCCGAATCCGACGGATCAACTCATAGCCATCCACATCGGGTAAACCAATATCACTGATAATCAGATTAGGCAATACCTGGGTCAATCTTGCTAAAGCCTCTGTCGCTGTCCCCGTCCGGGTCACAATCACCCCCTCCGCCTCTAGGGATAGGGCGACCACCTCCGCGATCAGGACATCATCCTCTACCAACAAAACATGAATATTTTCGTGGGCAAGATTACTCGCCGCCGGGGTCGGAGCTAGAGTGGGCGTAGAGGTAACCGATACCCCGACAGTTTTAGGAAGGGCGATAGTGAAGGTGGCCCCTTGACCGAGGCCGGGACTATCCGCAACCACCGTACCGCCATGGGTTTCAATGATGGACTTCACTAGAAACAGACCCAATCCTAACCCCCCCGATCGTCGAGTGATCGAGGAATCCACCTGTCGAAACCGCCCAAAAATATCCCGTAGTTGATCGGGGGCAATGCCCATGCCGGTATCACTGACTTGTATTTGTACCTCGGTCGGCCCTTCCCCTAGATGGACAGTAATGCGCCCCCCGGCTGCCGTAAATTTAATAGCATTGACCAGGAGATTACTCACGGCTTGGTGAATGCGTGTCGCATCCAGAAGTAATGGGGGAAGATCAGGAGATAGATCCGTAATCAGTTGTAATCCCTTCTGCTGTAGGAGGGGTTGTATCTGGGCGATCGCCTGTTGAAGGAGGGCCCGGAGGTCACAGGCTTTCGGGGTAATCTCAAAGCGTTGTTGCACGATCCGAGACACATCCAACAGGTCTTCAATCAGTTTGGTTTGGGTTTCGGCACTTTCTCGAATCACGGCGATCGCCTGCTGAGTCTGGA
>JAYKIP010000066.1:0-7820 GCA_035286205.1 Merismopediaceae cyanobacterium | reverse complement strand
TTGATTAACCATCCAAACACATCCCCCAAGGTTAAATCCAGGGTTTGAGCAAAACTCGGTAAGAGTAATTTTGGTTCTTTTTCGTCAAAGACTTCTGGCGATCGCCGGGGTTGATAAACAAAAATAGATTGTTCCTTCGGATGAATAAGCCAGCCCATTTCCGTGCCATGGTTTAGACAAAATAAAATATTTTTAACCATCTTGGTTTGGCTTTGTTCAGGGGACAAAATTTCAATCATCCAATGGGGCGGCCGGTAAAAATTATCCGAAATTTCGCCATCCGGATCGCAAGGAATACTGTCCCAAGTAAAAACCGCAATATCCGGCACAATGGAGCGATTTTCAAAACTACACCGCAACTCCGTAAATGCCCAAGCGATCTTATTTCGTTTTAATGCGCCATTAATTACCAAGGACAATTCCGTTTGCAAAGTGCTATGTTTTCCTTTGGGCATGGGCTTAATACTGATTTTTCCATTAATATATTCCCGTGAGGGCTTTTCTTCTGGCAAGGCTAAAAATTCAGGGAGAGTTAGGATTTTATCTTGTATTTGTATCATATATTGACCCATGAAATGATAAAAGGATAGCAATCTAAGCAATAGACTACTATCCCGGTCATTAAATTGGAATCTGAGCTAAAGAGCCTGATCTAGGCTTCCTTACGGGTGGTTAAATCACCCACTTTCGCAAAGACCCCGAATTCCACTTGTTCTTCCAAATCTGGGTCAACCCCAGCAAAGACATCGCGGAAGATGGTGCGAGAGCCGTGCCAAATGTGACCAAAGAAGAATAGCAACGCAAAGACAGCGTGGCCAAAGGTAAACCAACCACGAGGACTGGTGCGGAATACCCCATCAGAATTGAAGGTTTCAGTATCAAACTCGAAGGATTCTCCCAGTTGGGCCTTACGGGCAAATTTCTTCACCGAAGGAGCATCACTAAAGGTTTGACCATCTAATTCTCCTCCGTAGAAGGAAACCGTTACCCCGGTTTGTTCCACAGAATATTTCGATTCAGCCCGACGGAAAGGAATATCTGCACGAACGACACCCTCAGCATCGGTCATGATAATCGGGAAGGTTTCAAAGAAATTCGGCATCCGACGAATGGTGAGTTCACGACCTTCTTTATCTTTGAAGACAGGGTGACCAATCCAGGATTTTGCGATCCCATCACCGCTATCCATGGCACCGGTCCGGAATAAACCGCCTTTTGCCGGGCTATTACCCACGTAGTCATAGAAAGCGAGTTTTTCGGGAATACTTGCCCAAGCTTCAGAGAGGGAAGCCCCTTCTGCAATTTGAGAATCTACTCGACGTTGAATTTCTTCTTGGAAATAACCTTTATCCCATTGGTAACGGGTGGGGCCAAAGAGTTCGATCGGGGTGGTGGCGTTGCCATACCACATAGTTCCGGCTACCACAAAGGCGGCAAAGAAGACGGCGGCGATACTGCTAGATAATACCGTTTCAATATTCCCCATTTTCAGGGCTTTATAGAGGCGTTCGGGAGGACGGACGGTTAAATGGAAAAGTCCTGCAATAATCCCGACAATCCCGGCGGCAATATGGTGAGCAACGACTCCCCCCGGATTAAAGGGGTTAAAGCCGGATGGCCCCCATTCCGGTGCAACGGGTTGGACGTGCCCGGTTAGACCGTAGGGGTCAGAGACCCACATCCCAGGCCCCCAAACGCCGGTTAGGTGGAAGGCTCCAAAGCCGAAGCAGAGAAGACCAGAGAGGAAGAGGTGAATCCCGAACATTTTGGGTAAGTCGAGGGCCGGCTCACCGGTACGGGCATCCACAAACAGTTCTAAGTCCCAAAATACCCAGTGCCAAACGGCCGCGAGGAAGAGGAGTCCAGAGAGAACGATGTGGGCGGCGGCAACCCCTTCAAATGACCAGAAGCCGGGATCAACGCCGGTTTCTCCCGTAACGCTCCAGCCCCCCCAGGAAGAGGTGACCCCTAGGCGGGCCATGAAGGGAAGAACAAACATCCCTTGTCGCCACATGGGGTTTAACACGGGATCACTCGGATCAAAAACGGCAAGCTCGTAGAGAGCCATGGAACCTGCCCAACCTGCCACTAAAGCAGTGTGCATCAGGTGAACAGAGATGAGTCGCCCTGGATCATTCAGGACGACAGTGTGAACGCGATACCAAGGTAGTCCCATTGACGCTCCTTCAAGTAACGGATAGTTTTAAAGTTTCTTAAGAGACGCTGGTTTTAAGATGTTCTCCATTATCCCTTAAAAGCTGAAATTTTTTGAAGTAGTGTAACGAGTCTGAGGATTTTTCAGCAAGTTAATCGCTACTTTTGCTCCTGTTTGACGAGGAAGCCTCCCGATGCCTTTAGGGGGTTACGGGGGTCGTGACCGCCGGCTGAGAACTGTCACCGCCTTTTCCTGAGAATGTTTGCACTAAGCCTATCCCGACCAAGGCGATCGCCGCTAGACTGGCTACCCCCGCTAGGATTTGTTTGAAGCGTAAACCGTAATTGGTGGGGGACTCCTCTACTTCGTCATCTTCATCATGGGCGTAACGGTGAAAGAGAAAATCGAGGGCATAGTTGCGTAATTCGTAATACTGGGGATCATCCATCATCTGGGCGCGATTACGGGGACGAGCAAAGGGAATATCCAAAATTTCTCCGACTTTGGCACTGGGGCCATTGGTCATCATCACCAGGCGATCGGCTAAGAATAAAGCCTCATCAATGTCATGGGTAATCATTAAGACGGTGAGTTGATTCTCTCGCCAAATTTTTAACAGTTCTTCCTGTAATTCTTCTTTGGTGATCGCGTCTAAGGCTCCAAAGGGTTCATCTAAAATCAGGACTTCCGGCGAAATCGCTAAGGCCCTGGCGATCGCCACCCGTTGTTTCATACCGCCGGATAGTTGATGGGGTTTTTTCTTAGCGGCTTCGGTGAGGCCGACCATTTCTAAATAGTGGGCAACCAGTTGATCTT
The DNA here is from genome assembly GCA_035286205.1 of Merismopediaceae cyanobacterium. Taxonomy (GTDB): domain Bacteria; phylum Cyanobacteriota; class Cyanobacteriia; order Cyanobacteriales; family Microcystaceae; genus Woronichinia. The sequence continues at coordinate 4,849 of JAYKIP010000066.1, read as the reverse complement.
TTTCTTCTGGGGATTTCTCCGGGTAAACCGAACTCACCGCTAGAAAGACATTATCATAGGCGGTTTTCCAGGGCAGTAAACAATAATTCTGGAATACCATCATGCGATCGGGGCCTGGCCCAGCAATCACTTTCTCTTTGAGTTTGACGGTGCCGGTGGTAGGGGAATTAAAACCGGAAACCATGTTTAACAAAGTGGATTTGCCACAACCAGAGTGACCGATGACACAGATAAATTCCCCTTCTTTCACCTCCAGATTCACGTCTTCTAAAACGGTGTAGGGGCCGCGATCGGTTTGATAAACTTTGGAAACGTTCTCGATAGCTAAAAAAGCAGTGCTGGCTTGGGTTTCAGGTTTCTCAGTGGCAGTCATTGTCAACATAGTTAATGAATTGATAATTGATAATTGATAATTGATAAAAGTAATTGAACTTAGAAAACTAAGTAGATATTTTTAAACAATAGATAGATGGTCTTGAAAATAGCTTAAATACCCTATAATTAAGCATTCTCAAAAATTAAGCATTCTCAATTATCCATTATCAATTAATCCTAGCGGGATGATCAATCAGGATTTCCGAGACGTTAATTTCCCGATGCAGGGTAAAGCGTTTAATATACCCCAAAGGATCATTAGCGGTGAACACCATACCGTCAAACAGTTTTAAACTAGACCGCTCATTTTCCATATCGGGCCAACCTAATTGACGACAGGCTTCACCAAACAAATCTGGGCGACGTACCCGCTCAATAATTTCTACCCAGTTTTTCGGGAACGGTACATAACCCCAACGGGCCAATTGGGTCAATGTCCACAGTCCTTCACTACGCGAAGGAAAGTTAGCTTGTTCGACATAAAATTGGTTAAACCGGAGTAATTGCTGGGGTTCCGAACCATCGCCGCGATCGTAGGGATCGAGTAAGCCGGGACGGGTATAGTCCGGTAAACTGCCGACGTATTGCGGTTGACAGAGTAGCCCCACAATTTCTTCTCGATGACGGCGATCATCACAATATTCACAGGCTTTGAGCAGGGCTTTGACCAGGGCTAAATGGGTTTCGGGGTATTGGCTGACCCAATCTTCCCGCACGCCGAGGACTTTTTCGGGGTGGCCGTCCCAAATGTCTAAATCGGTGGCAATGACATACCCTAAATCTTCATAGACGGCCCGGGAGTTCCAGGGTTCTCCAACACAGAAACCGTCAATATTGCCCGCTTTGAGGTTGGCGACCATTTGCGGCGGGGGGAGATGGGTTAAGGTCACATCTTGATCGGGGTCAATACCGGCGGAGGCTAACCAATACCGTAATAGGAGGTTGTGCATGGAGGCGGGATGAACCATCCCCAGGGTTGGAACCCGGTCGGGAGTTTCTGCGAGTTTGGCTTTGAGATCCTTTAGGGTTTTGATACCCGCCTGGGCAAATTTCTTGCTGAGGGTGATGGCGTTCCCGTTACGACTCATGACGAGGGCGGTAATAATCGGTAGGGGCGTTTTGCCTCCCATTCCCAGGGTTAAGGCTAGGGGCATCCCGGTGACCATTTGGGCCGCATCTAAACGATTTTCGCTGATCCCTTCGGCGATCGCCTGCCAATTCGGTTCGCGGACGAGATTCACGGAGGTTAGGCCAAATTCCTGAAAGAAGCCTTTTTCCTGGGCGACAATCAGGGGAGCGCAATCGGTGAGGGGAATAAAGCCAATGTTGAGATTAATTTTTTCCAGACCATTGCCGGTCATCACCATGGGCGCGTGGGCAATTTGACCGACTTTCTTCGCACGCTTCTGTTGGTTGAGAAAATACACCATCTCACCCCGTAGGGCGTAGTAACTGGGATGGTTAACGACTTCTAGGCGATGACGGGGACGGGCGATCGGGACTTCGAGGATTTGACCAATGTGGGCTTCTGGCCCGGTCGTTAACATGACTACGCGATCGGAAAGTAACAGGGCTTCATCCACATCATGCGTAACCATAATGCAAGTGACTTGACTTTCTTGAACGATTTCCATTAATCGCTCTTGTAAATTGCCTCTGGTTAAAGCGTCTAAGGCTCCAAAGGGTTCATCTAACAATAAGACTTTCGGTTTAATGGCCAGGGCGCGGGCGATCGCCACCCGTTGTTTCATGCCACCGGATAATTCGCCGGGTCGTTTATGGGTAGCCCGTTGTAAACCCACTAGGGCAATATTTTCATCAATAATTTTTTCCCGTTCGGGTTTGGGTAAATGTCTTAACACGCGATGCACGGCTAACCCAATATTTTGGCGGACGGTCAACCAGGGCAAGAGGGAATAATTCTGAAACACCACCATGCGATCGGGGCCTGGCCCTTCAATTTCGCGCCCTTCCATAATCACCCCGCCAAAGGTCGGTTTATCTAACCCGGAGACCATGTTTAAAAGGGTAGATTTGCCACAGCCGGAGTGACCAATCAGGGAAATAAATTCGCCCGGTTTAATTTTTAATTCAATATTTTTGAGGGCAATATAGCGATCGCCATTGGGTAGGGGAAAAATGCGGTCAACGTGGTCAATTTCAATAAAAGCAGACATAATTTAATTGATAATTGATAGTGGATAATTGATAAACCACGTTCATTTTGGGAACTGTAGTTTTTTGAGATACGTTCCGGGGAGAAGTCCCCCTTTTTAAGAGGGATTTAGGGGGATCGCCTTGGAAGAGATAGAAACGATGTGTTTCAAGTTAGATACTGTAGTTTTTTGAGATACGTTCCGGGGAGAAGTCCCCCTTTTTAAGAGGGATTTAGTGGGATCGCCTTGGAAGAGACAAAAACGATGTGTTTCAAGTTAGATACTGTAGTTTTTTGAGATACGTTCCGGGGAGAAGTCCCCCTTTTTAAGGGGGATTTAGGGGGATCGCCTTGGAAGAGACAAAAACGATGTGTTTCAAGTTAGATGAGGTTTAATGAGAGTTTTAGCAAAGTTAAAGAAGATAATGAATAATCATCAATTAGCGAAATAAAGATTGAATCAAGCATAGACCTCTAATTATAAATATTATAAATAAAGTGTTTTTTGACCCTTACCTTAGTCCCCCATTATCAATTGTCAATTATCCATTATCAATTAATTAACTATTTTTGTTCTGCGGGAACCACTAAACTGGCAATCAAGGCCACAAAACGGTCTAACAATAAGCCCACTAATCCCACATATACCAGAGCCAAAATAATTTCACTCATGCGCGAACTATTGTAAGCATCCCAAATAAAGAAACCAATTCCGACACCCCCCACTAACATTTCGGCGGCGACGATCGCCAACCAGGATAAACCGATGCCAATTCTTAAGCCGGTGAAAATATAGGGAACCGAAGCCGGAAAAAGAACATTAAAGAAATATTCCGTTTTGGATAACTGCAAAACCCGCGAAACGTTCCGGTAATCCTGGGGAATTTGTTGCACCCCTACGGTTGTATTAATAATAATCGGCCAAATTGAGGTAATAAAAATCACGAAAATTGCTGAAGGTTCACTTTCTCGTAAAGCCGCTAGGGCGATCGGCAACCAAGCCAACGGAGGAATCGTTCTTAAAACCTGAAAAATGGGATCGAGGGCATCATACATTAAGCGACTACTGCCAATTAAAATGCCTAGGGCAATCCCCACCAGAGAAGCCAGGGAAAAACCGACCGCCACACGGGTCAAACTGGCAAAAATTTGTAAACCCAAGCCCTTATCCGTCCCGCCATTATCAAAAAAAGGATTAATAATTAACGGATTCCAGGTTTCCTTAATTACCGTTAAAGGACTCGGTAAATTAGGGTTAGCCCCCGAACACAGAATTTGCCAAATAAACAATAAAACGATAACCGCCACTAATGGCCGCATAATCTTCTTAGAATGGGTAATCCACGCCCAGGGATGACTGCGAGAACGTCGAGGAGAAACTACTGCATTTGCCATAAAAAATACCTATAAATTTAATTTGCTAATTCCCCCTTTTTTAAGGGGGGTTAGAGGGGATTCATAACTGATGAATACACCGTAGCTTTTTAAGGGATTAGGGGGATTAACCTTTCAACGCCTTAATCTTCAAGCCATCTAAATAAGCCTTCGGATTTTCGGGATCAAATTTCACCCCATCAAAAAAGGTTTCTATGCCGCGAGAACTGCTAGGGGGAATCTGGTCAGCCGGAACCCCGATCGCCTTAGCCGCTTCCTTCCAAAGATCTTCCCGATTGACCGCATCAATAACGGTTTTGGTGTCGGTGGTTTGCGGGAGATAACCCCAACGAATATCCTCGGTTAAGAACCAAAGATCATGACTCTTATAGGGATAGGACGCATTATCTTTCCAGAATTTCATCGCCAAATCCGGGTCATCAATTGTCCGACCATCGCCAAAATCCACCTTGCCCTGCAAACGTCCTAGAATATCTTCTGGGGGAACTTTTAAGTATTGACGACCCGAAATAATCTTGGCCATTTCTTCCGTATTGGCCGGGTCATCACACCATTGTTGGGCTTCTAAAACTGCCTTTAAAAGGGCCATGGCCGCCTTGGGATTTTTATCTACCCAGTCTTTCCGAAGCGTAAAGGCTTTTTCCGGATGATTTTTCCAAAGTTCTCCCGTAATTAAAGCCGAATAACCCAATTTTTGATTGACTAACTGAGCATTCCAAGGTTCACCCACACAGAAAGCTGACATATTGCCCACTTTCATATTGGCCACCATCTGGGGCGGAGGAACGGGAATCACGGAAACATCTTTATTGGGATCAATGCCCCCCGCCGCCAACCAATAACGAATCCATAGATCATGAGTCCCTCCCGGAAAGGTCATCGCTACTTTGGACTCCTTACCCCCTGACTTCGCCTTGGCAAACT
>JAYKIP010000065.1:0-10501 GCA_035286205.1 Merismopediaceae cyanobacterium | reverse complement strand
GATCGCCAAAGGGTGGAAGTGCGATCGCGGCGAGGAGTTGCCCAATTTCCGGCGAAAATTACCCCGGCCATTAAAAAAGGAACCGTGTTTGTGCCGATGCACTGGGGAGCCTTATGGGCCAACCAAGCCGAAGCCAATGCCCTGACCCATTCCCAAGCCTGTCCCTTTTCCCACGAACCCGAATTAAAAGCCTGTGCCGTCGCCCTTTTTCCCCTGACCTCAACCGATTAAAAACCAGCCAATTTGTAAAGCGTCATAAAACACCCTGTCGGTTTTCCCTACCTCGTCCTAAACTAAGGATGTGTGTGAGGAGTAACAAGAAAGCCCCTGAAGTCGAAACACGGAAAGACGTTCGGGGGTTTTTCTTTTTCCGTCCGGGGAAGTTACAAAAGTTGATGTTTGTTTAAATAAGTTTACAAAACAACATATTTTTTCATTAATATCTAAAGGTTTATCTCTTTTTTTAGGGAAAGTCAAATTTGTCTTTTAAGATAAAAATAAGCTGTCATTCGGCCCTTGATCCCCCTCCGCATCCTTACCAATCAACATTCGCAACCTTGACTTTTTATGCGGTTGTCTGGGGTTCCATCAGTTAGAAAAATACCAATTCCCCCAGGGGTGGAAAGGAGCATTAACGATGATTAATCTAATCAACAAAACGGACATCCATGCCCAGCACCTAGAGCAAATTGCTATCCATAAGACGACGCAAATTCAGTCCTATGGTTTACTGTTGGTCTTGTCAGAACCCGACTTGCAGGTTGTTCAAACCAGTAATAATACTCAGATGTTATTGGGACTTCCAGCAGAACAAGTCTTGGGGTTGAGCCTAGAAGAAATTTTTGATAGTTTTCAGATTGAACCCATTAAGTTTGGTCTAACCCAGGATAATTGGGATTATATTAATCCAACGAAACTGTGGGCCCGTACCCAGGGAGATAATTTTGCGGTCTTTGATGCGGTTTTTCATCGCAATGCGGATGGCCTCTTGATTTTGGAATTGGAGCCGACGGATAACCTCGAATCTATTTCGTTTTTAGGGTTTTATCATCTAGCAAAAGCCTCGTTACAGGAAATTCAGTCCCAAACCACGCTCCTCAGTTTCTGTCAATTAATTGTTAAAGAAGTGCGGAAATTGACGGGCTTTGACCGGGTGATGTTGTATCGTTTTGATGAGTATAACCATGGAGATGTGGTGGCCGAGGATAAAATCCCGGAGTTAGAACCCTATCTGGGGTTACATTATCCCGAATCAGATATTCCCCAACCGGCGCGTCGTTTATTTATTCGTTATCCCATCCGCCTCATTCCCTCTGCCCAGGCTAAACCCGTTGAATTGATCCCGCCAGTTCATCCCGATACCGATCAAGCGGTGGATTTAACCTGTTCCATTTTACGGAGTGCTTTCCCCTGTCATTTGGAATACCTGCACAATATGGGGGTAGGGGCTTCCCTCACGATTTCCCTGATTAAAGATGGGAGTTTGTGGGGATTAATTGCCTGTCACCATCGCACCCCGAAATGGGTTCCCTACGAAGTGCGGAAGGCCTGTGAATTTTTGGGACGGGTGGTATTTTCGGATATTGCGGCCAAAGAAGATACGGAGGACTATGGCTACCATCTGAAGTTGAGTCAATGTCAAACCCGGTTGGTGGATGTGATGTCCGTCGCGCCTAATTTTGTGGAAGGCTTAGTGACTGATGTGGAGGATTTATTAGGTCTCACCAATGCGGGGGGCTGTGCAATTTACTACGGCGATCGCCTGATTTTGTTAGGGGAAACCCCGAAGGAAGAGGAAGTCAACTTTTTGGTGCAGTGGTTAAAAGGGCGCAATCAGGATGAAATCTTTGTTACCCAATCCTTACCCAGTCTCTACGCCGATGCCCAAAACTTTAAGGATGTGGCCAGTGGTTTATTGGCGATTCCCATTGCCCGCAAAAATTATCTGTTGTGGTTCCGTCCCGAAGTTCTGCAAACGGTGAATTGGGGAGGCGATCCCCATAAAGCCTACGAAGCGATCCCGGTCAATGGTCAAGTGCAGTTATCTCCCCGGAAATCCTTTGAACTGTGGAAGGAAACGGTTCGCCTCAATGCGTTGCCCTGGAAACCGGTGGAAGTGCGGGCCGGTTTGGAATTACGCAATGCGATCGTCAATATCATTTTGCGGCAGGCGGATGAATTAGCGGAATTAGCTCGCAATTTGGAACGCTCCAATGCCGATTTGAAAAAGTTTGCCTACGTTGCTTCCCACGATCTCCAGGAACCCCTTAATCAGGTTTCCAACTATGTCCAGTTGTTAGAAATGCGTTATCACGAAGCCCTGGACGAAGATGCCAAGGAATTTATTGGCTACGCGGTGGAAGGGGTTTCCCTGATGCAGACCTTAATTGATGATGTGTTGGCCTATTCCAAAGTGGATGTCCAGGCGGCGGAATTGACCCTCACCGATGCCAATGTTGCCCTGGAACGGGCCAAAGCCAATCTCCGGATCCGGATCGCGGAAACCGATGCAAATATTACCAGCGATCGCCTCCCCACCGTCATGGCCGATCCGACCCAACTGATGCAGGTTTTCCAAAATCTGATCGGGAATGCCATTAAATTCCGTCGAGAAGTCACCCCCCAAATTCACATTGCGGCCACACGCTTAGAAGAAGCTTGGTTATTCTCGGTCAAAGATAACGGTATGGGCATTGAATCGCGTTTCTACGAACGGATTTTTGTCATCTTCCAACGTCTGCATACACGGGATGAATATACCGGCACCGGCATGGGTCTCGCCATCTGCAAAAAAATCATTGAAGGTCATCGGGGACAAATTTGGGTTGAATCAGAACCCGGTCAAGGCTCTACCTTTTTCTTCACCATTCCCGTAGGAGGTTATGATCGTGAGCGTCGGTGATCTCAGTCCCGATAAAATTATTCTGTTGGTAGAAGATAGCAAAGCCGATGTCCGTCTCATTCAGGAGGTGCTCAAAAGCAGTTCCGTTAATCATCAGTTAAAGGTGGTGCGGGATGGTTTAGCGGCCATGGACTATCTTTACCAACGGGGCGAATACGAAGATCAACCCCGGCCCCATCTCGTCGTTCTGGATTTGAATTTACCCAAAAAGGACGGGCGGGAAGTCCTCGCAGAGATTAAGTCTGACCCCAATTTGCGACGGATTCCGGTGGTGGTCTTAAGTACCTCTAGCCATGAGGAGGATATTAACGAAAGTTATGAGTTGCACGTTAACTGTTACTTAACGAAGTCTCGCAATTTGCAGGATTATTTTAAAATTGTGCAGAAAATTGAGTCGTTTTGGTTACAGTCGGTGGTTCTACCGGGTGTTGAGGCATAAGCTGTTCATTATCTAAACTGCATACAGGCAAGGGGCTTAAGCTCCTTGTTACAGCTTAACTCAGTTAATTAAGCACCATGGCGCAAGAGTCTCTTTCTTTTCTTCTCCATCACGCCCAAGCTACCCGTGATCTGGGTCAAGCCTTGGGTCAGTATTTATCGCCCGGTAGTCTCCTGTTACTCCAGGGGGATCTAGGAGCCGGCAAAACCACTTTGGTTCAGGGGTTAGGCTTAGGATTAGGGATCATAGAGCCGATTGTGAGTCCCACCTTTACCCTGGTCAATGAGTATCACGAAGGGCGTATTCCCCTTTATCATCTAGATCTTTACCGTTTGGAACCGGCAGAGGTGGCTTCTCTTTATTTGGAACAGTATTGGGAGGGGTTAGAAAATCCCCCAGGCATTACGGCGATCGAGTGGTCGGAACGTTTACCGCACGATCCCCCGGCCTATTTGCAGATTGCGTTGCGTCATTTAGCCCAGGGTCGTGAAGTGGTTTTGACCTGGCAGGGAGAACCTCTTTTGGATTTAACAGCGTTATTTTCCAGCCCCGGCATCCAAACTTTATACAAATAAGTCATTAAATCCCCCCTAGCCCCCCTTAAAAAAGGGGGAACCAGACAAACTAACGGCTTTAAGTCTCCCTTACCAAGGTTTGCCCTAAGCTTGGTTACTGAGTATGCCGAAGAGGGATTTAGGGGGCGATCGCCAAACCATGGGTTGTAATATGGGCTTAGTCCTAATCGAGGTTAAATTGATTGCCCCGTTTGTATTGCAGATAAGCGGCAAAAAACAGACCCGACAGCGTGACGGGAATTAAGCCGAGGACAATCCCTAATAAAAGCGGTTCAATCATAGAAGGTTTGATAGGTCGAAGAATATTTTCTCCATGATACCCAGAGGGTAAGACCAAAGTAAATTATTCCCTGGCTTAAAACGGGATGTCTTCATCCTCGTCCACCAAGTCGATCGCCGGTCGGTTAAACATTAAGGGTTTTTCTCCTTGGGGGGGAGTCGGTATTTCTGGGGAAGTCGGGTTTTCTTCTTCGGAGTTAGAAGTTAATTCGACAATTTCTCCTTCAAAGGCTTTGGCCAGTTGGGCGGCGGCCTTGGTTATATCGTCTTCGGTGACGGGTTTGGTGAGGAGAGCCGGTTCCGGGGGAGCAGACACCGGGCGGTTGACGGGCGAGGGGGAGACGGGAGGACGGGGAGACGGGGAGATGGGGGAAGGGGGGGAGGACGTTTTTGGACGTGGTTCAGGGGAAATGGGAGATGGGGAGACTGGGGGCGGGGGGACTGGAGATGGAGAGACTGGGGATTGGGAAACGGGAGAGGGGGAGGCGGGAGCCGCGTTAGGTGTGAAGGTTAAATTGACTCGGATCGGCTTACCACAAACACTTTGAAAGGCCTGTTCGAGTTCAGGTTTTTTTGAGTTAGCAATTTTTAATAAAGGCTCAGATTTCATGCCAATATTGGCCACGGCATTATCCAGGGAGATTAAAACGGCATGGGACATCAGCAGTGATCGACTTGGCCCAGCAAGGGTCTGTAACACTTGACTCCACAGGCTATCTATATCCCAATTAGGGGCAGTAACGGTAACCTCTGGGGTTTCAGACCTCATTTCGGAAGGAATTTCTGAAGCTGGGGGAGCCGGGGGGTTAATGACAGTAGGGGGAACGGTGATGGGAACAGTGGGGGGAGCAGTGGGGGAACTGATGGCGGGCGGAGGTGTGATTGGCGGTTTAAAGGATGCCGGTGCAGATACGGGTTTTTCTCCCCTAGGAATTTGATCAGGAATTAAATTTAACAGGGTCACTTCTAACCAAAGACGGGGTTGGGTACTATTCCGCAGTTGAAATTCGCTTTCTTTCAATCGTTGTTGACCGGCTAAAATAACCTCGGTTTCCCAATGCCCGGCAAATTGACAGAGTTGTTCCCAGGTACCGGCGGTCACAGCCACTAAATCCGATCGCCGGGGAGCCGTTTTCGCAATTAATAAATTCAAATAAAAAGCCGCTAAATTTTGCAGAACAATTAAGGGTTCTCGACCGCGATTTAATAATTGCCGACAACAATCAATCACTTGGTCTGGTTGATTCGAGGCGATCGCCGTTAAGAGAACGAGTAAATCCTGTTCCGGCACGGCCCCCACTAAATCCCAAACTTTTTCCGGGGTAACGGTTCCCGATAATAAACTAAGTTGATCTAATAAACTTTCCGCATCTCGTAATCCCCCATTGGCCATTTGGGCCACTAAAGTAACCGCTTCGTCATTAATATTAATTTGCTCTTGATTGGCAATCTGACGTAAATGTTTGACCATAGACGGTAAGGGAATCCGCCGATAATCAAATCGTTGACACCGGGAAATAATGGTGGGTAAAACCCGTTGGGGATCGGTCGTTGCTAAGACAAAAATAACGCGATCGGGAGGTTCTTCTAGGGTTTTTAGGAGCGCATTAAATGCGGCGGTACTTAACATATGACAGTTATGAACTAATAATCCATTTGCCACAAAGTTATGGTTATCCTCTACTTCAATATCGTAAACATTGGCTACCCCTCCAAAGGAAATGGATTCAATGATCTCGAAACTTGTATGCCATTGAAGGAACAGAAAATTGTTGTAAGTCTGATAGCCATTTTCGACTACTGGTTGCTCCCATCTTGATGTAGTAATAGCTTTTTTCCGAAGATTTTCGGACATAGGATTTGGCTTCTGCTGGGTAGCCAAGGTTGGTAAGCCACTGAGCAATAAGTTGGTTTTCTTCGTAGGAAAATCCTTCGGTGTGTAACTGGATAAAAGGACTTCCTGATGAAGAAAAGGAAATGGAACCATCATCCATGTACCACCAGGACAATCCTTCCAATGTGATGTGATTGAGCCAGTGTTGTGTGACGGTTTTTTGTTTTCCATCTGGTTTAACGGTGTTAAAGATGGGAATAAGTTCGGGATGACACTGAGTTTGACAGCAGATTGAGCGGTTTCCGTAACCTTGATTAACAACGGAGCGAAGTTTAGGGGATAAACTGACCAAACATTGGGCTTTGTATGCCAACCATTCTTCTTGCTTGTCGCTATGCGTCCATCGTAATCGAGGGAAACGGCTGTTTTTGTTGGGGTAGTCAATGCTTCCATCACCGAGTAGGGTTCCATAGATAACCCCAAGGATGCGGTCTTCCAGTTGGGGAACATTGGAGATAAGCTTTTCTGTTCGGAGATCCCACAGGCCATGTCCTTTTTTGTAAGGATGTCGCTTCCAGTAAGATTGAATACTTTGCAGTCCTCTGCCCTTCGTTCGTAAAAAGTTTGGAATATCAAGTTTTTCCCCACACCCGCAGAGACACAGGGGACAGATTGTTTCGGCTTGGGTAAGAATCGCATTGAGATCGTAAGCTTTTTGTCCGTATTGGTTTCCATAAAACTGGTGTCCCCGAACAAAACGTCTCTGTCTGCCGTCTGCGCCGTATTTTTTGATAAATTGTCCGCAACCGCATTCGCAGGGGATAAGATCTTCATTCCCGGCGTGAGATTTTGAGCTTTGATCCATCCTGTTTCTGTCCTAATTAAGTGATTTTCCGTGCAGTGAATCGTTGAGTTACGAGTCTTAATAATCAGCGTTGCTTTTCGCCCTTGGTTCAACCATCTTAGAACTTTTTTGTATTCCCAGGTGGCTGATTGTTCATTAAAACTTAGAACCTCTTGACCTCGTAATTGGGGATCGTCAATCCGGACTAATCCCTGGCGTGTTGACACCAAAGTATCCCCTGTTAGGCATTCATCAATGACATAGACCTTAAAGCGGCATTGAACTGGTGCGAACTGAGAACGCTCAATAATTTCTCGAATATTATCAACTCCCGTATTACTGGCCGCATCAATTTCAATCACATCGAGGGCCGATCCCCTGGTAATTGCCTGACAGGTTTCGCATTGACCGCAGGGGGTGGGAGTGGGTTTCGGACTGGCGATACAATTTAAGGACTTGGCTAAAATCCGGGCAGAAGACGTTTTACCCGTTCCCCTCGGCCCAGTAAAAAGATAGGCTGGGGCAATCCGCTCACTGAGCAAGGCATTGGTTAAGGTGGTGGCGATCGCCTCTTGACCGACTAAATCCGCAAAGGTTTGGGGACGATATTTATGATGAAGCGGTTCGTAAGCCATAGGGAATCTTAACGCAAGGAAAAAAGTATGGGGGTTTTAAATGGTAGATAAATACTGGTCAAAAAATAACTGCATCTCAGTAAAAACTTCACGGGTTTCCGAAATCTCAAAAGCGTAGAGATATTCCGCATGGGAAAGACCCTCAAACAGTTGTAAATGCACCGGAATATTCGCTTGACGCAGTTTACGTTGTACTCGCACCGTATCGCTTAACAATAAATCCCGTGTTCCTGAGACTAAAAAAGTCGGGGGAAATCCCGTAAAATCCCCGTATAAAGGAGACACTAAAGGATGTTTTAAATCTGTTTCACCGGCGTAAACTTGAGCCATCCCCGCCACTAACCCATCATAGCTAATGGCAATCTCATCTACATATTCATTGACCCATAAACTATCACTGGTTTTGCTTAAATCGGCCCAGGGGGATAATGGGGCGATCGCCCCCGGTAACGGTAAGCCTAATTCCTGAAGTTTTAATAAAGTTGCTAAGACTAAACCACCGCCCGCAGAAGTCCCAAACATTCCCAATAAACCGGGGGAATAGTCCCGGAGAATAGATTGCCAAACCTGCACCACGTCTTCGATGGGAGCCGGAAAAGGATGATCGGGAGCTTGACGAAAATCAATAGAAAGGACGGAGATTTGACCGTAATAGGCCGCTAAAACCGCTTCCCCAATGCAAACTTCCCCACTGGCCAACACATAACCCCCACCATGGCAATGGATTAATAAACGCCGTTGATTGGCCGGGGCGATCGCCGTAGGAACTACCCGATAACAGGGAATTCCCGCAATAGACTCTGGAGTCACCGAAACGGGACATTGTTGACGCAAACGACCTAATCGTTCTCGACTGGTCGCTTCTGAGGTGGCAATCAGTTGTCGCCAGCTCGTTAAATCAGCCGGAGCCGTCTGGATCGCCTCGATAGTCGCCGTTAAGGGTTGGGCGATCGCCTGTTGTAAAGCAGGGCTAACCGTCGTAGGGACAGGCAGAAGGCGTTCAGGGATGGAGCGAGGGGGCAAAGTCATGGGATAGAAGGGAACCGGGAGATAGGGCAGAGGGAGAAGAAACGCTTTTCTGGGCCACGAATTTCTAATGTTAAGGACAACTTAATATTTCTCTGCTCTCTGGAATTATCCTTTAAAATTTGGAGAAAATGCCATTTTTTCGATGGTTCATTGCTACACTTCTTTGAAATTTGATCGCCATCACCTAGAGGACATCTGCTATGGAGCAAGACGCACCGAAATACCGCATGGTTTGTACCCTGACCTTTGGGGACATCTATGGGCAAATCATTGTTTGGTTAATTGTTATTTTTCTATCGTTAGCGACGGCCCTGGCCCTTTGGAGTAGTACGCGACAAATTTATGCCCTCGCTACGGTGGGGTTAGTGTTGGTTTTATCGTTGCCCTTTCTCCTATTTGCGTTTGTGACAACGTTGTTTAACCATTTGGAGTTTACTCCCCAGGAAGCAACGCCAACCAAGAGTAAATCCGGCGCAAGTCGTTAAACCTTTTTTGGGGGATCAGTATCCCCTTTTTTTCCTAGAATAAGGTCAGAGGAGTGATGGGTTACCGAGTTTGTTCAACAATAATTTTCATGCGAGGTTGATGATGAAAACGTTTCAGGCGATCGCCTTGGCCGGGATGTGGAGCATGGTTCTCCTTGGCGGGTCTGAGGTCGTGCAAGCCAATCCGGATACAATGCCTAATGCACCTAAGCCCCTAACGGTTTCCGAAGGGACGGCTCAGGATTTATCGGGAACCCTAGCCAAGGATGCGTCCCTGTGGTTAGGCGGGGTCGGCGGTGAGAATGATGTCCCCTCTGAGACGGATACGGATTACCTTTCTGCTCCTTCCCAGGATCAAACAACCTATACCCCGGTACCGGATGAGATCTTATCTCCCAGACCCAATGCGGCTCCCACATTACGACCGTTACCGCTTACCCAGTTTTAAGGCTGTTGTTACCTAATGGGTTCTGGGTTGATTAAGACTTGCTTTTGGCCCAGGGCTTAAACGTCTCCCCCATCGGCAGATTCCGGAAGATCCTTGGCCCATCGCTTCTTGAGAGCTTGATAACGGGGCGTTTCCCGCAATCCGAGTAAAGCCGGTTCCTTTTCGGCTAGTTCTAGGTAGGTACAAGGAGCGACTTCCATGGCTTTTTCTAAGCAGAATAGGGCTTCTTCCAAATGGCCTAAAAAACCATTACAGAGGGCCTGCTCATACCAGGCGTAATCATCCCCTGGGTTACTATCCAAAGCCCGTTGATAACATTCGATCGCCGCTTGCCAACGGTTAATTTTTTGAAAAATCTGCCCCTGTTGGTACCAGGCCCAATAATCATTAGGTTTAATTTCGAGGGCTTTTTGATAGGTTTTCAGGGCTTCGGCTAATCTTCCCCAGTGGCGTAAACAGTCGGCCCGGCGATACCAAGACCAAAAATCATCGGGACGGGCGGCCAGAGCTTGGTTCAGCGCTTCTAAGGCTCGTTCGTACTTACCAGATAGGCGATAGGCTTCCGCAATGCGGTAATAGGCCCAGTAGTCTTCGGGGATGGATTCCAAGGCTTTTTGAAAGGCGGCGATCGCCTGGTCATAGAGACCCAATTCCTGGAGATAAATACATCCCTGGTCATACCAAGCCCAGTAATTATTCGGTTGAATCCGGGCCGCCCGCTCGTAACTTTCTGCCGCTTCGGTAAATCGTCCCAGTTGTTCTAAGGTCATACCTCGTTTATACCAGGCCCAATAGTCCTCCGGATAATAATCAATGGCCCGGTCAAAACTCATCAGAGCTTCAGCAAAACGTCCCTGTTCCCAGAGACCATTCCCCTGCTGATACCAACCTTGATAACTATCCGGACGACATTCTAGGGGATTAAACAGCGTAGGAAGAGAGGGCTTAGACATAGGACACGGCGGTACAACAGAAAATGATAGACTAAATCAAGGCAAAACCTAACGGGAACAATACGGGCTGGGATATTA
>JAYKIP010000064.1:0-3369 GCA_035286205.1 Merismopediaceae cyanobacterium | reverse complement strand
CGCCCTGTTCTATGCCGATCACTTTATGGTTCTGCCAGCTTGGGTTCAGGTACTCTTCCATGATTGTAAGTCGGAAGAATTTACTACAATTTTAGCTAAATTCAGAAACTAGAGCACCGATTTTGGGGATGAGGAGGGGCGATCGTTTTTTGGGGATGAGAAGGGGCGATCGCTTTTGGAAGGGGCTTTTTTCTGGAATGGAAGTAATTAAACTAAAACTAATCAGAGTAAATATCTCGACGATGACCAATTTGATGAATCGTAATAAAGTCATCATCAAAAGAATATATCACCCTGTAATCGCCAATTCTAAGTTTAAACAAACCGCTTAAATTAGAACTTAAACTTTGATGTCTAATATCATCAAAATTTTCATTTATCCAACGAACTTTTTTAAAGACACGCTCCCGAACAACTGCTGTAAGCGACTCTAAACCTTCAAAAGCTTTATCGGTAAATTCTATATGGCGAGGCATTACCAATCTAATCCTAATCTTTGAGCTACTTCTTCCGCAGAAATTCCCCGTTCTCCATTTCGAGTTCGCTGTAAAGAGTCAGCTAGAGATTGGGAGACTTCAGCCTTAAGTCGTTTATTAACATCAGGATCATTTAGTAGAGATTGAACTGTTTCCGTAACAGTTTCTTGAATCAAAAACTTAAAATCTTCAACACTTAGGTCTTTAACTTGCATTCTTGTAATTAGAACTCACTATTCTGACTATAGCATCGTTTAAGAATCGCGATCGCGTTTTGTGGGGATACAATTGGAGGGTGTGATCGCTTTTTGGGAATGAGGAGGGGCGATCGTGGATCATCTTAACTATTCAGGAAAAACAATAAAACCATGCAAAAAACGAATAATTAAATTCTTCATCTTTAATATTAGCAATTTGTGTTAGGATACTCGGTTGGTTTATTGCCCAATGGCGGCAACCTCCTACCCACAACTTAGAAGCCGATCGCCGAGGGTGGTCTTCTAACCCTTACTAACGTTAATTTTTATGACTACCGATATTCGTATTCTCATGTGTCCGCCTGACCACTACGATGTGGATTATGTGATTAATCCCTGGATGGAAGGCAATATTCATAAATCGTCCCGCGATCGCGCTGTGGAACAATGGCAAAAATTGTACCATGTTTTGAAGGATCGGGCGTTAGTGGATTTAGTGACCCCGGCGAAGGGTTGGCCCGATATGGTCTTTACAGCGAATGCGGGGTTAGTATTAGGCGACAATGTGGTACTAAGCCGCTTTTTCCACAAGGAACGTCAGGGCGAAGAACCCTATTTTAAAGCTTGGTTTGAAGAAAACGGGTTTACAGTCTATGAATTGCCCAAGGATTTACCCTTTGAAGGGGCCGGGGATGCCCTCTTTGACCGCGAAGGACGTTGGTTATGGGCGGGCTATGGTTTCCGGTCGGAATTAGATTCCCATCCCTACATTGCCGAATGGTTGGATACCGAAGTCGTTTCCCTACGCTTAATTGATGAGCGTTTCTATCATTTAGATACTTGTTTTTGTCCCCTGGCAGGTGGCTATTTACTCTATTATCCCCCGGCCTTTGATTCCTATTCCAATCGGGTGATTGAACTGCGGGTTCCGGCGGAAAAACGAATTATTGTGGAAGAACCGGATGCGGTGTGTTTTGCCTGTAATGCGGTGAATGTTAACCAAACGATCGTGATGAATCAGGTCAGCGATCGCCTGAAACAACAGTTAGGTCAAGCGGGTTTTGAGGTAGTGGAAACGCCCCTCAGTGAGTTTTTAAAAGCCGGGGGAGCCGCCAAATGTTTAACCCTGCGAGTCACAGAACCCGTTCTTGAAACCGTTCATGCCAATGTCTCCATCGAAAGCCGCGTGATTCGCATGGAAGGCCATTTACTGGATGCGGGACTGTTAAACCAAGCCCTGGATTTAGTGGTGGAAAACAGTGGCAGTTTCCGGGTTTTAAACTTCAATTTAGGGGTCGAACGGAACAGTACCTCAACGGCAGAAGTGCGAGTTTCCGCGCCTTCCCACGACATCATGGAAGAGATCATGACCGGGTTGATTGACCTCGGTGCTGTCCCCCCTCCCCAGGAACTCTGCGATGTTAATACGGAAGTAGTGACCCAAGCCGGTGTGGCTCCGGATGATTTCTATGTCAGCACGATTTATCCCACCGAAGTACGGGTGAATTGTGAATGGGTGCGTGTTCAGAATCAACGGATGGATGCGGCAATTGTCACGGAAATTACGCCCGATGGCCCGACGGCTCGCTGTGTGCTGTTACGGGATCTCCAGGTCGGCGATCGCGTGATGGTGGGCGTAGAAGGGATTCGCACGGTGAAAAAAGTGGATTCCCACGAAAACAGTCGCAAAGAAACGAAGGAATTTTCCTTTATGGGAGCCGGGGTTTCCAGCGAACGACGGGTGGAATTGTTGGTGGAACAAATCGCCTGGGAAATGCGCCAAATTCGGGATCAGGGCGGCAAAATCGTCGTGACGGCCGGTCCGGTAGTCATCCACACCGGTGGAGCGCAACACCTCTCACGCTTAATTCGAGACGGCTATGTTCATGCTCTGCTGGGAGGAAATGCGATCGCGGTTCACGATATGGAGCAAGCCATGATGGGCACATCCCTAGGGGTAGATATGCAACGGGGCATTCCCGTCCGGGGCGGCCATCGTCATCACTTAAAGGTGATTAATACCATTCGTCGTCAGGGCGGTATTCGTCAGGCCGTGGCAACCGGGTTAATTACCAAAGGGGTGATGTATGAATGCGTCAAAAATCAGGTTCCCTTTGTGTTGGCCGGTTCGATCCGCGATGATGGCCCCTTACCCGATACGGAAATGGATCTGCTGAAAGCCCAAGCCCAATATGCTGAACTCATTCAGGGAGCCGATATGGTGTTAATGCTGTCCAGTATGCTCCATTCCATTGGGGTGGGCAATATGACCCCTGCCGGTGTGAAAATGGTTTGTGTGGATATTAACCCCGCCGTTGTCACCAAACTCAGCGATCGCGGCTCTGTGGAATCCGTTGGTGTGGTTACCGATGTGGGTTTATTCCTCAGTTTATTAGTGCAACAACTGGATCGCTTAACCAAGCCCTATCACTTAGTGGGTACGATTTAAGGCGAGAATGAGTCTAGGGCCTCCCTTCCCTAAATTCAACTTTCTAAAAGTAAAAGTTGGGGCTGAGGTTAATCCCTGTCCAAGGGAAGAAAGGAGAAGAATAGATCAACCAAGACGCATCTATACCTAGCACGGTGATAATTTGCGTTTTTAAGTTTAGCCCCCCTAGCCCCCCAACTTTGGGGGGAACCGTTCTTTGTGTATGGCTTTTAAAGTCCCCCAGTATTGGGGGATTTAGGGGGCAAAA
>JAYKIP010000063.1:0-4581 GCA_035286205.1 Merismopediaceae cyanobacterium | reverse complement strand
AAAGAGCATCATCGGCAACGCACTCGGTTAAAATCCCGACTCCTAGTGCAAACCTTAAAATTTGTAAAAAAATTAATTTTTTATACCCCCATTGATTACCATGATGGAGACTTCTACTGACTTCATCTTGATAGGGCAACTCATGGGACAGTCAAATGGTAAATCCTCTCGCCAACGCGGCGTGATATTAACCGTCATCGGCTATCAAAAACTCCACCGAGCTAAAATGAATTGGGAAATAGAACAAAATACTCGCTATACCCTCGACATTCTTAGCCAACAAACCGGACTAACCGCTAATACCCTCAGCAAAATTTTTAGCGGATCGACCGTCGTTGACAAACGTAGTCTAAACATCTGTTTTTCGGCCCTGCATCTTGACTTAGACGCTCAGGACTATTCCTCCCCTTGCTCCTCGTCCGCCCAACCTGCTAATTTTTACGGCTGGGGGTAAAAAAGAACTACTAAAAGAACAATAAATCGGTAGCATTTCGTAACCTTTGTTAACCAAAACTGCCCCTTGCTTTACGATTTATGGCAAAAGCGATCGCCGTTCAGGAATCTAGGCTAGGCTCACAAATAGAATTAAACGTGATATAAGCCTATGAGTTCCATAACCTCAGAGATGATCCGCAATGTGGCGATCGTCGGCCCCTATAGCAGTGGCAAAACCACTTTACTGGAAAGTATTCTCTTTTTAACGGGAGTGACCACCCGCAAAGGTACGGTTAAAGAAGGTAATACCGTCAGCGATAATTCCCCCGAAGCCAAAGAACATCAGATGAGCGTCGAGGTGAGTACGGCGATGACTCCCTACCAGGATCTACAATTCACTTGGCTGGATTGTCCTGGCTCCATTGAATTTGCTGGGGAAACCTACCAAGCTCTTGTGGGAGCGGGAACGGCGGTCATTGTCTGTGAAGCGGATGTGACACGGGTTTTAACCCTGGCTCCCCTGTTAAAATTTTTAGATGATTGGGAAATTCCCCATTTAGTTTTTATCAATAAAATGGACAGGGCAAAAAACGAATTTAGCGAAGTCTTGCAAGCCCTAAAAACAGTTTCCAGTCGTCCTTTAGTACCGCAACAATATCCCATTCATCAAAATAACCAGTTAATCGGTTTTATTGATTTGGTCACAGAAGAGGCTTATCAATACCATGCTGGCAGTCCCGCCGATCCGATTCCGTTACCGGGGGATCTCAAGGATGAAGAACAAGTGACTCGTCAAGAAATGTTGGAAACTTTAGCAGATTTTGATGATCATCTGCTGGAAGAATTAATGGAAGAAGTTGAACCCTCGAAGGAAGAAATTCTGAAAGATTTAAAGCAGGAATTGGGAGCCGATCAAATTGTCCCAGTCTTTTTTGGCATTGCCGAACAGGATTTTGGGGTGAGGCCGCTCCTGGATGCGTTAGTCAAAGAAGCTCCGACCCCGGAGGTGACGGCCGATCGCCGGAGCTTAGACCATCCCGAAAAAGGCGATGTGATCCTTCAGGTGTTGAAAACCTATTTTACCCAACAGGGAGGACGGCTCTCCTTAGCGCGGGTGTGGCAGGGAACCCTCAAGGAAGGGGATATTTTAAAGGGGGTACGCCCTGGCGGGATTTACCGGCTCCTCGGTCAACAACAACAACCGCTACAAATGGCGATCGCCGGGGAAATTGTCGCGTTAGGACGACTAGAAGGCATTAACACCGGTGAAACCATTAGTACAAATAAAAACGTTAAACCCCTACCGCAAGCCGACTCCCTCGAACCTGTCTATGCGTTGGCCATTACCCCGGATAACCGTAAAGATGAGGTCAAACTGAGTGCCGCCCTGGGGAAATTAGTGGAAGAAGACCCCTCCCTACGTTGGGAACAGCATGGGGATACCAAAGAAGTCATTCTCTGGGGTCAGGGAGAAATTCATTTACAGGTAGCCTTAGAACGGTTACGCCGCAAATATAACTTGCCGATGAGTACCCAACTGCCTCAAATTCCCTACAAAGAAACCATTCGCCAGTCTGCCTTAAAAATCCATGGTCGCTACAAACACCAAACGGGGGGTCATGGAGCCTTTGGAGATGTCTATTTGGACATTAAACCCGTTGAACGGGGTCAGGGCTTTGCTTTCCATGAAACCATTGTCGGGGGAGTCGTGCCAAAACAGTACATTCCGGGGGTAGAAATGGGCGTGCGGGAATTTTTAGCCCAGGGGCCGCTCGGTTTTCCGGTGGTGGATATTGATGTCACCTTAACCGATGGTTCCTACCACAACGTAGATAGTTCAGAACAGGCCTTTAAACAAGCGGCGCGTCTGGCCATGACAGAAGGAATGCCCAAGGGAAATCCTGTCCTGTTAGAACCTATTTTATCGGTGGTGGTTTCGGCTCCTGCGGAATTTACGTCTCGTGTTTTGCAGTTGGTGAGTGGTCGTCGCGGTCAGATTTTGGGCTATGAACCCCGCGCTGACTGGAAAGCCTGGGATCAAGTGACCGCCCATTTACCCCAGGCTGAAATGCACGATTTTATTGTGGAACTGCGATCGCTGACGTTGGGGGTAGGAACCTTTTTGTGGGAGTACGACCATCTTCAGGAAGTCCCCGAAAAGTTAACGCAAATGCTACTGGCGCGTAAAAACTAAGCCTGGCTCATTGTCCCTGATCCCTGATAAGTTCGGCCTTGAGGGCTGGCCCAGGGGATTAGGGGAGCACCGGGAAGTTTTAGGAACTCCTGATGGCGTTACTTCATACTAAAAGAAATAGAAACCACTGCCGTAATATCCTTATCAATAGAAGAGGTATCATAGGTTCCCATATCACTGACTTCCGTAGAGTTCCGCGACGTAATTTGAAAAACCCCGGTTTGGGCACTCCGCACCGCCCCCACTTGACTATTGGTATTTTTGGCGATCGCCTCTGCCCTGGCCTTGGCATCTTTCGTGGCTTCTGCCACCATTTCAATGCGTAATTGACTCAGTTGGGTATAAAAATATTGGGGTGGATCAACCACTAGGTTCACGCCTTCATTAATTAACTCCGTAGATTGTTGGGCTAATTTACTGTAACGATCCACATCATTGGAGCGAATTTCCCAACGTTGTCCTAGACGATAGGCGAGGGTTTTGCCCGTTTCCCGACCGTTATCTGTGACCTCTGGAATCGTCGTGGTTTCAATGGCATTCACGGTAATGGCAGTTTCAGGAACCTGATTTTCCTTGAGATAGCTCTGGAGGCGATCGCTCTGACGTTTGAGGTCTTGGAAGGCTTCGGGTGCAGTGGGTTTTTGACTGGACAGATTCAGACGCAGAATAATATAGTCCGAACGGATAGGACGTTTAGCCGAACCCGTGACCATAAATACATCATTGGCCTTTTTTACATCCCGCAGGGCCATCGCCCCGATCCAGGTACTGGTCACCAATGACAACGACAATAACCCCAAACCGATTAATAATTGGGGATAACGTTTTGTAAACACAGATTTCTGACTATTCATGGCGATCGCTGGCTAATATTGAGTCCTCTATATGTGTATCCTAGCGAGAGTGACCCCACTTTAACCGGAGAATGTGGCGACTTGGTAAGTGTTTCAATCCCTCATAGGGATTATTGTGAATTGAAAGGCCCGCCGTTTGAAATTCTT
Source organism: Merismopediaceae cyanobacterium (assembly GCA_035286205.1). Lineage (GTDB taxonomy): Bacteria > Cyanobacteriota > Cyanobacteriia > Cyanobacteriales > Microcystaceae > Woronichinia. The sequence goes on along the minus strand of JAYKIP010000063.1, from coordinate 951 downwards.
GTAGTATTCAGTTTTTAAGGTTCTATTGCGTGGCGATAATCCGAATTGTAGCATAAATGTAGATCTGAGTTTCCTCGAAATCGCTGTAACCCTTACTGGGAAAAGTGCGCGGTGGATTAATCCTCCATAACTTCGGTTATTCTGCCTGATGATAATAAGCTTATGTAACCGCGATCACTGTTTAGGATAATCCATCTCGGTTAAATGCTCTTCAAACAGACTCAATTGCCTCCCAATATTCAACCAAAGCCGGAGCATCCAGAGTAAGACGGGTGATCGCCAGGTAATATTGAGTTTTCTATACGTGCATCCTAACCAGATGGATACGTTATGAACCATGTTACAGCAAACTATGATGAACCATGGAAAGAGGCATTAAGCGAGTATTTTGAAGATTTCTTAGCTTTCTTCTTCCCAGTAATTAATCAACAGGTTGATTGGTCAATCCCGCCCCAGTCCTTAGACAAGGAGTTACAACAGATTACAGTATCTTCAGATGCGGAAAAATGTATTGCGGATAAGCTCTATCAAGTTTGGCTATTAGATCATCAAGAAATTTGGATTTTGATTCATGTAGAGATACAAAGTCAATATGATGCCAGTTTTCCCCGACGAATGTACGTTTACAATTATCGAGCATTTGATCTGTATCAAAAAACTGTAGTTAGTCTAGCCATTTTAGGGGATGAGCGACCGAATTGGCGACCGAATCATTTTCGTTATGGTTTGGCTGGCTCTGAGATGACTCTAAACTTCTCGATGGTGAAACTGTTAGATTATGAGGCACGCTGGTCTGAGTTGGAATCGAGTGGAAATCCTTTTGCTATGATTGTGATGGCACACCTAAAGACCAAGGCAACCACCGGCGATCCTGAACAACGGGAGGTCTGGAAATGGTCTTTGATCCGGGGGTTATATGACCGGGGTTTAACGAGGGAAAGAATTATCAAA
>JAYKIP010000062.1:0-3544 GCA_035286205.1 Merismopediaceae cyanobacterium | reverse complement strand
AATGATATTAATGCTTTTGAAGAATACTTACGCAATGGTATTTTTGAAGCGGCTGGATTTGAATCTTATTGTATTCAAGAATTAAGAGGTTTAATAGATCTTTTTAGAGAAAAGGAAGGTACTTGGGCTGGTGTTGCACAAAACGAATGGTATAAAGAAAATCCTCAACTTTTAGCTGAATTGCCACAAAATTTAAAATCTCAAGAGTTTAATTTAGAAGTCAGTGAACGTCTTAGACAATTATCAATTGCTTTAAAAAGAAATAATTTTTCTAATTAGTAATCAGTAGAAAATTAGTGCAATTATGTCTCTTGACGGGATTTTTGCTAGAGGTTGTTAAGGTAAAAGTCTTGCTGTGTTAATCTCGCTAATCAAGAACCTTAGCTGCCCGTGACTTCTCCTTGGATTTACTTTTACACTAAGAAAAGTTTTTCCTTCCCCAAACCCTATGACTGCTGTTACCGCCCCGCCCCGCTCCTGGTCAAAATTAGTCGCACAAAACGCCCAGGAATTTGGGCCAACTCCCCTAACCCTCCTCTCCGGCCAAATACCCCAGGGACTACGCGGAACCCTCTACCGCAACGGGCCAGGCAGTCTCCAACGCGGCGGCAAACGGGTCGGCCATTGGTTTGATGGCGATGGCGCAATTCTAGCCGTACACTTTCGAGAAGATGGCGTAAAAGCCCTTTATCGCTACGTCAAAACCCAAAGCTACCTAGCCGAAACCCAAGCCGATCGCTACCTCTGGAGCAACTACGGCATGACCGATCCCCAGGGCCTCTGGCACTACTGGCAAAGCCTCTTCACCCAACAAGACATCCTGAAAAACTCTGCCAATACTTCCGTTCTAGCCCTGCCCGATCGCCTGCTGGCCCTGTGGGAAGCCGGTTTACCCCATGCCCTGGACTTAGAAACCTTAGAAACCCTCGGCATCGAAAACTTCAGCCAACTCAACCGAGATCGCCCCTACTCCGCCCATCCCCTCCGCGATCCGAATACCGGCGACATTTTCAGCATTGGCGTAGATATTCAGAGCAACCTTAACCTGTATCACCAGAACGCCAGCGGCCAAATCCTCAAACAAAAAACCTTAAAACTTAAAGACATTCCCTTCGTCCATAGCTTTTGTTTGGCTGGCCCCTATCTCATCTTTCTGTTTCCCCCTCTCAAATTAGACAAATTAGGCGTTTTATTCGGTACAAAAGCCTATGCCTCTGCCCTGCAATGGCAAACCGGAGCCAGTACCCGCCTTTTAGTCATTGACCGCGATAACTTTGAAATCATCAGCCAGGGAGAAACCGACCCCTTCTTTCTCTGGCATTACGGCAATGGTTGCCTGGACACCGACGGCAATGTACGCCTAGACTTCGTAAAATTTAGCGACTTTGCCCAAACCAACGAATTTTTACGGGAAATGGCCACCGGCAGAAGCCACACCATCAGCAATGGCTATCTGTGGCAAATGCGCCTCAATCCCCAAACCGGCCAAGTCCTTGAAAGTAACCCCCTCATCCAACGCAGTAGCGAATTTCCCGTCATTGACCCCCGCCTCACCAGTCAACCCTGGCGTTATACCTACCTCGCCATCCAACGTCACCAAGCAACCCCCGGCCAAGAATGGTTTGGGGCGATCGCCCGCTTTGACCATCAGACCGGCACAATCAGCGAACATGACCTAGGGGAAAACCGCTATGTGGTGGAACCCTTATATATTCCCGATGGGGGAAATCCAGACCAAGGTTGGTTAATTACCATCGTTTATGATGGGCAGAAAGACCAAAGTGAAATTTGGATTTGGGATAGTGCCGGTTTAGCCGATGAACCCCTTTGTCGGTTAGTCTTACCCCAACGAATCCCCTTCAGTTTTCACGGTACCTGGGCCCCCTTGCCCCCCGCTTAACCTATCACCTCCCTTACCCTATACGATGAATTCCTTTCCCTCAACATCTGGTCGCTCCCGATTTCAGTGGCGTAGGGAAGAACGCTGGTTAGATAGACTTTGCTGGTGGGGACTCCTCGCCGCCGCCTTACTCCTGCTCGTCAGTAATCTCGGAACGGCTCCCCTGGCCAACGGAGAAGAAGCCACCCTGGCCCAAATCGGTAAAGAAATGGCGCGATCGCTGTTTAAGACCCTCCCCGTTTGGCAAAATCCCGATGGAGCCTGGTGGTCGCAGAAAGGCTGGCACATCCTGAATAACTTATTTGAAGGAAATCTGGGCCAATCCTTTACCCTAGACGGTCAAGCCTGGATGCCGACCCTATGGGATAAACCCATTGCCCAACCGCCCCTTATTCCCTGGATTATGGCCCTTAGCTATGGCCTAGGAGGAATCCACGAACTCACAATCCGATTACCCTTTGCCGTCCTGACCGCCCTTTCCGTTCCCCTGCTCTACGGACTCGCCCAGGAATTATTTCGCCAACGCTTAACCGCTCTCTACGCCGGTCTCATTTATCTCACCTCCATCAGCCTGGTCTATGGGGGACGATGGGCCACCAGTCAAGGTCTATGTTTGCTATTGACCGTCCTCTTTTTGGGGGAAACCCTGCGCGTCCGACGGAATTTACAGTTCGCCTGGAGTTTAGGGTTAATCCTGACCCTGCTCCTTTTGACCCAACCCCTACTAGCCCTGTTATTACTGGTCACGGCGATCGCCTTTTGGGCCTGGGATACCCCCCGATTATTGCGCTCCCCTTTGTTATGGTGGGGAATCATGCTGGGAGCATTGCCGGGTTTGGGCTGGTATGGCTGGCATAGCTACAGTCTGCACCAGAATTTTTGGCAAAGTTTAGGTCATATTGCTGTTCCCAAAACCGTTCTACCCTGGCATCAAGTTGTCGGCTTTTATGGCGGAAAATTATTACAAAATAGTTTGCCCTGGCTCCTATTTGCCTTTTCCGGGATCACCATTGCCTGGAAATCTTTTCCCTGGAGTTGGGCCCGCTTTCTCATCAGTTTTGGCTGTGGTTATTTACTCCTAATTACCTTGCTACCGAGTCCCTGGGAACTAGGCTTAACGCCGCTTTATCCCCTCCTTGCCCTAACCGGGGCGATCGCCTTAGCCGAACTGCGTCAACTCGATCCGGAGATTCCCTATCCCCAATCCTGGGTCATTTTTTTCGCGGTAACGGCCCTCACCCTCCTCGGTTTAACCTTGATTCTTTATCAGGAGATTCCCCTGATCAACCTAGCAAAACCAGAACGCGCTTCTGCCATTCTTCTTTTCCTCTTTTTAGGGTTTACCCTGGGGATGACCGCCAACCTATTGGCCCAACGTCAACGGGATTTTGTGCCGATTTTATTTTGGGGTATCTTTCTAAGTTTAATGCTCTGGGTGCAGACTCCCCTTTGGCTATGGCATCCCCGTGCCGACTTTCCCGTTAAGGCGATCGGTCAGTTAATTCAAAAGCAAGTGCCTGCCAAGGAAACCCTTTATGGGACTTTGCCCCAGGAAAACACCGCCCTCAACTTCTACAGCGATCGCCGGGTATTACCCATCAGCTTCAAAAAGTTACAAGATTACTGGAAACAGACAGAACAGCC
>JAYKIP010000061.1:0-3068 GCA_035286205.1 Merismopediaceae cyanobacterium | reverse complement strand
TTTGATAGTTGGCGATCGCCTCGGTTTTCTGTTGGCTCAAATGTTGCGACCGGGCCAGACGATAAAGATTTTGCGCGGTTTGGGGAGCTTTACCGTAATATTTAGCGGCGTTTTTGTAGTCCCGTTGGTACCAATAACTATCGGCGATCGCTTGCCAATTTTCGGGGGTTAAGGTACTGGTATCCTGTTGTAATAAACGATCCCGGACGGGATAGGTGCGCGGAGACTGGGGATTAGCGGCCACGATCTGAGCCATGAGGGCCGGTTGCTGGGGATTTTGGCGTAATTGCTCCAGCAAAATATCCAGGGTGCGGGGATGGTGAGGAAATTGGGCGATCGCCTGTTGCCAATACTGCGGTTCCGTTTTACCCAGTTGATAGAGAGCTTCAATCAGCACCGGGGAATTGGGATAATTTTCTAAGAGACCTTGCCAGACTTCCTTCGCTTTAATTTTTTCGTTCGACAATTCGTAACCCCTGGCCCGTTTCAATTCAATATAGGGAGCCATCACCGGATAATCACGCTCTAACCCTTCCAAGAGTTTAATGGCCGCCCCACCTTCATACTTATCTAATAAATCACTGGCTAATAAAAAACGTGCCCGATTGCGGTCTAGGGATGATGTTGGTTGATTGGCGATCGCCTGGAGGGCCTTATCCCGTTGTTGGGGGGGCAAATTGGCCAGTTTTAGCACCTCGGACGGTTGATTCTGCTCGACTAAAAACTGCTGATGATGGCGATTTTGTTCCGTTGTCACCCAGAGCTTGGGCAATAACCAGATTCCTCCACCTAGGAGGAATAGCAATAAACCGCCCCCTAACCACTTAGCAAGGGATGGCGAACGGGCCGGGTCTGCGGAAGCGTCCAGGGGAGGAGGCGAAGATTTTCCCCCGGCGACAAACGGATCGGCCATGGGAGACTGGGGAGGCGTTTCCGCCTCAAAAACAATGACCGGGGCAACGTCAGGAGAGGGGGGCGTTGAAGCATCATCGGGCGTTTCAGTCTCAGGGAGAGAAGTCTCCGACGGTATATCTGGGGCGGCAACAGTCGCGGTAGAATCAGGATTATCCGTTTCCTTGGATTGCAGGTCTTCTAGGTAACTTTGAAATTTGGTCTGTAAATCTTTACTCATACGACTGGCCGGACAGATTCGATCCTCTATTATCACGGGAAAAGTTCTTTTTTAACGGTTTTTACCCAAAAAAGTGTCCCTCAGATGCGTTTCCTACCGGCGGAAATGCTTGATCCCAGGGGGGTTTCTTAACCGATTACTCCAAAAAGCAGGGGTTTTTCAGCGATCTCCGCTCCTAACTTCCCTAGTTTTTCTTCTCTTTCTCTCCCCGTAATAGCCCATGACGGTTGCGGTAACAGGTATCGGCTTAAGGTCAGCCCTCGGTGATTTATCCCACAGTTGGCAAGCTCTCCTTCAAGGCCAATCTGGGATTCGTCTGGCCCAACCTTTTCCCGCTTTTCCCCCTTTACCCCTGGGGTTAATCCATGCCCAGCCCAGTACCCTCGCGGATTTGTTGCCGGCGATCGCCCTGGAAGCTCTAGCCGATGCGGGGTTAGAGGCTAAGACCGAAAATTGGGGCGTGGTCGTGGGATCGAGCCGGGCTTGTCAGGGACAGTGGGAACATTGGGTACAACATCCAGAAGGTCTAAATGCTGAACACCAACCTGAACATCCAGGGGAGCAATGGTTAGCCAGTCTGCCCCATCAAGCGGCTTTGTTAGCCAGTCAGGTCTTACCCCAGGTAGCAGTGATTCAATCTCCCATGGCCGCCTGTGCAACGGGATTATGGGCGATCGCCCAGGGCTGTGAATTAATCCGGTCGGGGATGTGTCAACAGGTCTTAGCCGGAGCTGTCGAAGCACCGGTTACGCCGTTAACGTTGGCCGGTTTTCAGCAAATGGGAGCCTTAGCCGCAACGGGTTGTTATCCTTTTTCTGAAGAACGGGAAGGGTTAGTTTTAGGGGAAGGGGGAGTTCTCTTCGTATTGGAAAGTTTAGCCCAGGCTCAGACTCGACAGGTTCCGATCTATGGCGTAATTAGTGGTTGGGGTTTTACCTGTGATGCTTACCATGTCTCGGCTCCCGCCCCGGATAACCACAGTGCCATATTAGCCGTTAAACAGGCGATCGCCCGGAGTGGACTAGCAACCGACCAGATAGATTTAATCCATGCCCATGGCACCGCCACCCAACTCAATGATCACCGGGAAGCCCAGTTAATTCAGTCATTATTTCCGGCTTCGGTGCGGATTATGGCCACTAAAGGGGCGACGGGTCATACTTTGGGAGCATCTGGGGTTTTGGGGATGGCGTTTAGTTTACTAGCGTTAAAGGATCAACAGTTGCCGCCTGTAGTGGGCTTAAAAACCCCGGCTTTTCCCTTGAATTTTGCGGTTCCCACTTCTCCGTTATCCCTCCGTCATGGGCTTTGTGTGAGTTTTGGCTTTGGCGGACAAAATGCGGCAGTCATGTTAAGTCAAGTCATCCGTTAAAATAATTTTGATTCATCGAAGAAGTCAACAGCGATCGCCCTTGGGAGTTATCGGCATGAAAATAAACAAAGTTGTATCCGATGTCAAAAAATTCTCTCCACTAACAATTTTTTTACTCTGTATCTTGGTCATTGTTTTAGTTTTTTGGAAATTTCAGCCAACGCTCTGGCCGGGTGGATATGGTATAGGAAAAGGTGAATCTGTTTTAACTAAGACCATTGAAAAGGATAAACAAGGCAAAATAGTTAAGACGATAGAAACTATTAAGTATGATGATGGAAAAACTCTGTGGGACTGGGGGAGTCTTTTCATAGTACCATTATCATTAGCAATTCTGGGATTTTTTCTACCCACATTCCGTACATAAAAGAAGAACAAAGAAAATAAGAAAAGCCCCTATGACAAAAGTATCGTCAGTCAAAGGTTAGGGATTACCGGAAGACTTGGTAATGATCCCCCAGGCATCTACCTCTTTACCAAGGGGTTTGACTTGAGGTAATAGAATTTGATCGAGGGCATAGGGAGCAATCAAAATATAAGGCTGTTCTGTCTGTTTCCAGTAAT
>JAYKIP010000060.1:0-4122 GCA_035286205.1 Merismopediaceae cyanobacterium | reverse complement strand
GATCATTTTTGCCATTACTGGTGACTGGGGCCGAGGTTTCTACCGCTACGGCAACCGGAGAAGGTTCTGGGGCAGAGGCAACCGGTGGAGCCACCGCCGGGGTTGGGGCCGAGCTAGAACCGGCTTTAGCCTTGGCTTCGGCAATTTCTGCTTCGGTTTCGGCAATGTAGGCGATCGCCGCCCCAACGGGAGCTTCCTGACCGGCTTCCACTAAAATTGTGGCCAAATACCCCTCATAGAAAGATTCCACATCCATATCCGCTTTATCGGATTCCACCACTAAAACGGTTTCGCCCTTGGCCACTTTATCGCCGGGAGATTTTGTCCAGGAAACAATCTTTCCTTCCGTCATGGTTGAACTCAGGGCAGGCATGAAAATGTCGTAGATCATGGTTGGAGTCTTCTTATTCAGGTCATTAGGGCCGTCGCTAATTTTAACACGCTCACGATTCCCGATTCAAAGGCGATCGCCGCTAGGGTAAGGATTCAAAGACTTCGGCTTGCTGGAAGGGGATTCCCGCTTGATCTTTCGCCGACAGGATCGGGGGGGAAGTTAATTGCCAATCAATGGCCAGATCCGGATCATTCCACAGCACCGTTCTTTCGTATTGCGGAGCGTAGTAATCCGTTGTTTTGTATAAAAATTCTGCCTGGTCAGAAAGCACCACAAAACCATGGCCAAATCCCTCTGGAACCCAGAGTTGACGTTTATTTTCGGCCGACAGGAGGCAACTTTCCCATTGCCCAAAGGTAGGAGAATGACGACGCAGATCCACCGCCACATCTAAGACGGCTCCCGCGACAACCCGCACCAATTTCCCCTGGGGTTGTTGAATTTGGTAGTGCAGACCGCGCAGAACATTTTTCCGGGAAAGGGAATGATTATCCTGGACGAATTTTGGCGTAATGCCCGTCTGGTCGGCAAAGCATTGTTCGTTATAACTTTCAAAAAAGAAGCCTCTTTCATCGCCAAAAACACGGGGTTCTAGGATCAGCACTTCGGGAATGGAGGTGGCAATAATTTTCATAGTCTGGGTTCCGGGGGATAAATGAACGACTTCCCCAGAAAAGCCTATCCTAAGATCAATGGATCAATCTATCGGAATGCGTCTTCGTGGCTATGAAAAAATTCTCCTTACCGTTCCTTGCCCTGGGCTGTGTTTTGTTTCTGTTGGTAGGAGGAGCCGCCTGGAGTTCCTTTAAAACCGCGAAAGTGATCCCGGCTCCCCAGGTGAATTTATCCCCGACTCAACCGGGTCAACAAACGGCGATTTTTGCGGGCGGCTGTTTTTGGGGCATGGAAGCAATTTTTGAGCATCTGCGAGGGGTGACCCAGGTGCAAACCGGCTATGCGGGCGGAGCGGCCCATACGGCGACCTATGCCCAGGTCAGTAGCGGCACAACGGGCCATGCTGAAGGAATTCAAGTCACCTACGATCCCCAGCAAATTTCCTATGCTCAATTGCTCCAGGTCTATTTTGGTGTGGCCCATGATCCTACCCAGGTGAATCGGCAGGGGGTAGATGTGGGCAATCAATACCGTTCAGCGATTTTCGCCACGACCCCGGAACAGGCCACCATGGCCCAAGCCTATATTGACCAGTTAACCAAGGCCCAAATTTTTGACCGGGCGATCACCACCCAGGTTAACCCCCCGGCCCAATTTTATCCCGCCGAAACCTACCATCAGGATTTTGTGAAAAAGCATCCCTTACATCCCTACGTGGTCGTCCACGATTTACCCAAGATTGAACGCTTTAAACAGGACTTTGCCCAATGGTATCAACCCTAGGGGGAGCGGTGAAAGAGATGCTGGGGGGGTTATTTCCAACCTTTGGCGGCTTGGTCTAAAACGTAGGCGGCGACATTTTGAATTTCTGCCTCGGATAGTTGACCGCCAAATTTCGGCATTGCATTTTTGCCATTGGTCACCTGAGCAATAATCGCCTCAGCAGAATTCATGCCAAATTTTTCTAAGGTTTCTTGTTTTAAGGTTTTTTCCCCATTCACCACGTTACCACCGCCTAAATGACAAGCGGCACATTTATTGGTGAAAATCTGTGCGCCATTAGCCAGATCCACCGCTAGGGCGGGGCGGGGTAATAATAACGTCAGGGCCGCTAATAATAGGAAAAATGCTGTTAATAATTTTTTCATTGAAGTGTCCTAACCTGCATTAAAAAGTGTTCTCTTTCTCATCCTTGAAAAAATCGGGCTTTTTGTCAAAAGACAAATCGTCAAAGATTAAGTTATCTTAAGAATCCAGTCTCTCAAAAGTTGTTTTTGGGGCGATCGCCATCTTAGGACTTGACCGATCATGATGGACAATGGGGTAAATCTCTATACAGTCGGGGGAAGTTTAACCTTTAATCATCCGACCTATGTGGAACGTCAAGCCGATCGCGATCTCGAAGCGGGATTACGGGCGGGTCAATTTTGCTATGTCTTTAATTGTCGGCAAATGGGGAAATCTAGCTTGCGGGTACGGGTTCTGCACCGACTGCAAGCCGAGGGCATGAGTTGTGCGGCGGTGGATATTACCAGTTTAGGGAGTGATATTGATGCGGGGCAATGGTATAACGGGCTGATTACTCAATTATTTTTAAGTTTTAATTTAGCGGGAAAAATCAACTTAAAGGTTTGGTTACGGGAGCGGGATCATTTACCGCCGGTACAAAAATTAAGTCAATTTATTGAAACTGTGATTTTAGCGATAGTGCCAGGCGAAAAGGTTTTCATTTTAATTGATGAAATAGATAAGGTTTTAAGTTTAAAGTTTTCCCTCGATGATTTCTTTTCCCTGATTCGCTATTGTTATAATCAACGGGCGGAAGATTCCCGCTATCAACGCTTAGGCTTTGCCCTGTTTGGCGTGGCGACTCCCTCGGATTTAATTCGCGAAAAAACCCAAACGCCTTTTAATATTGGCACGGCGATCGCCCTTCAGGGATTTACGCTCAAAGAAGTTAAACCCCTGGCGATGGGATTACAGGATTTAGCGGATCAACCGATGCAGGTGCTAAAGGCGATTTTAGCTTGGACGGGGGGACAACCGTTTTTAACCCAGAAAATCTGTCGTTTATTGCGGGCCAAAAATCATTACCTACCGACTGGGCAAGAAGTTTCTTGGGTTGACCAATTGGTTCAGACAGAAATCATCCATCATTGGGAATCCCAGGACGAACCGGTTCACCTGAAAACCATCCGCGATCGCCTGCTCCGGAACGAAAAAACAACGGGCCATCTTTTGGGACTGTATCAACACATTTTAGAAAAAGGAAAAATTAAAGCCGACGATAGCCCCGAACAAAGTGAATTAAAACTATCGGGTCTGGTGGTCAAAAATGACGGTCATTTAGTGGTTTATAATCCCATTTATCAAGCTGTTTTTAACTTAAATTGGGTACAACAACAACTGGCTAAAATTCGCCCCTATTCGGAATCTATCCTTGCCTGGGAACAATCCCAATACCAAGACCAATCCCGGTTATTAAGGGGTCAAGCCCTCAAAGATGCCCTACAATGGTCAGCCGATAAAAATTTAAGTAGTATAGATTATAAATTTCTCAATGCCAGTCAAACCGTCGAGCAACAGGAAGCAGAAACGGCCAATATTATTCTCTCCCAAGCCAACCAAAAAGCCCAGAAAATGATGCGATTTGGGTTAGGTATTTTACTGCTCTCTTTTCTAGCGGCAACCCTGGCATTTATTCTGGCGGGAATCACCTATCGTCAACAACAAATTGCCCAAAAAGGATTTCAACTACAACGCTTAAGTAATAGTGCTGAACGTCAATTTAATTTTGAACAAATTAATGGGCTATTGTCGGCCATGACTGCGGGTAATATCCTCAAAAGTGGGATCAATCCCCAGGAAAGTCCCCAGAACTATCCCACAACGGTCCCGATTTCCAGTCTGCAATTTATCCTAGACCGCATTCAAGAAAAAAATCGGTTAACGGGTCATCAAGAGGGCGTGACAACGGTGGCTTTTAGTCCCCAGGGAACGGTTTTAGCATCCGGTTCACGAGATAAAACCATTCGTATTTGGAACCTTAAGGGTCAATTAAAACAAATCTTAAAAGGTCACCAGGGCAGTATCTATCGGGTGAGTTTTAGTCC
>JAYKIP010000059.1:0-5041 GCA_035286205.1 Merismopediaceae cyanobacterium | reverse complement strand
GTGGCCGCATCAATCAAACCAAACCAAATGAGCGAAAAGTTGCCGATATTAATGCCAATGTCACAAATGGCTTGGAAAAGGCGATCGCGATCGCGGTATTGAATAATCGCCCGGTTGACCTGACGCAGGGTACTATACAGACGGCTGAGGTGTTGAATTTTTTGGGCCTGTCGTTTCCGTTCATCAATATCCCTGACCACCGCCAAAATCACCGCTTGCCCATTTAAAGTGGTTAATCGGAGAGAGACTTCTCCCCAAAACAGCGTTCCATCTCGTTTTTTAAATAACCATTCAAAAATTTTACTACCCTTTTCCCTGACCTCCTGGATATAGGCACTAATGGTTTCTAGGATCGTTGCCGGGGGCTGGGGACATAGAACCGGAACAAATTGCCCAATTAGCTCTTGTTTGTGGTCATAGCCATACAGTTGTAACGTGGATTGATTGACATCTATAAATATCCCGGTTTGGGCATCTTGAACCAGAATGGCTTCATGGGTGGAATTAAAAATTTCCCGATAGTTTTGTTCGCGGCTTTTAAGGATATTTTCAGCTAAATGGGATTCCATGACATAACTGAGAAATTGGGCGACGGTTTGCAGGAGTTCCTCTTCTTCCGGTAAAAAAGAACGGTCTTCCCGGTATCCCACCTTCACCTGGCCGGTCATCACCCCCTGTTGTTCCTTGGCTTGAAAAGTGGTTTGTAAATGCCAGGGAGTCAGCCGATAACCCTCCGTCTGATAACAGCGATCGCCCCAACACAAACAAGCCTCCGCCAGCTCCGGATATTGCAATGCCGAGGGTAACAAATCCACACAGGTTTGTAAAAATTCGTTGAGGTTGAGGTCAGACTGCTGAGAAAGCCGGGTCAAGGTGACGAGATACTTCATTTCCTTTACCCGTTCCCCCAGGTGATAGGTGGTTTCGTTGAGGGCTTGGGTACGATGTTTAACTTCTTGCTCTAGCCAAGCTCGCTGGTTATGCACAATGGTAACCAAGGTGGTCAAGAGGGCGGTTAATCCGAATCCCATCCCCAGGCTGATCTTACCAAGATTCACCGGATAAAAGCTCCAAAATTCCTGGTTCGGAAAAACGGCGATCGCATAGGTTCTCCCAAAGGAAAAAATGGGATAAATACTCACGAGGGGCCGGTCCTTGGACTGCAAAAAGGCTTCCACCGAGTCAAAGGAGAAAGCTTGCGGGTCAGGATTAGAAGTTGCAAGCAATTGGGGAGGACGACCGGCCTGTAATTCGAGCCAAACCAGATCGCTGGGATATTGCGTATGAAAGCCTTCGGCCAGGGTAATCGAGAGTAATTGTTGCAACCGAAGAACCACCAGGGCAAAACCTTTTAACTGAGTCCCTGGTTCATTAAACACGGGATAGTACACTAAAATGCCCTTTTCCTGACCGGCAGTTTGTTCTAGTCGAATGGTGTCCGTTGCCGTAGGGAGTCGAGTCCGTAAAGCCGTTAAAAGAGCTTGTCGGCGGACAGGTTCAGAGCCTAAATCAAAGCCAATGGCCTGTTCATTGCCCTGACGAGGTGTGACATAATACACCGGATAGTAATAGTCTCGTGGCTGAACCGGTTGTTTTTGCTGGCGGGCATTGCGTTGAAAAATCGTAAAATCCGTCAATCCCTGTCGTCGAGCTTCCGCTTCAAAGGTCGTTTTATCCTCTGCTTTCACCTGGGGAATCCATTCCCAAGCCTGAATTTTACTGTTCTTGGCCATAATATCGGTAAAGGCTTGAAATTCGGGATAACTCACGCTCTGACTCGCCACAAAGAAACGCCCTAAGGACGGTAATTGGGTATCGCGAAGGAAAAAGAGTTCCCGGTTAATCCGTTCGATTTTCAGGGAAGCCAATTCGTCAAAATTTCTTTCCTGGGTAAAGGTCTGTTGCTCTTGCAATAAACCGGCAATACTGAGGGTCACGATTAACCCCATCAAAGCGGTTAAGTAGCTAATGGTATGGTTCCAGCGCGGGTTTTTACCAGGGCGGATTAATCGGTAATATCCCCAGCCGACCACCGCCAGCCAAGCCAACGTCAGCAAGAGGGGCGCGATCTTGAGGGCATCAAATTGCTTTTGGATTTCGGACATTTCTTTGTCCATCCCCACCACCAAAACGATTTGCCCGGTGTGATGATCCACCACAGAGGTAAAGGCGGAAATAAATTCACCGTACTCATCTCGATAGGGGCCCAGGGTCAAGCTTTGGGCTTTTTCAAAGAGGCTAAATAGTTGGGGGGGCGGATTGCGATACAGGGTTCCTGCCGGGCTGGCCAGGGGATCGGCCAATTCAAAACTTTCTGGCCCAAAAATGAGGTTTTGTCCTCGGAGAGCGATGGTGTAAATGCTTCGATAACCCAGGCTCTGGGCATAGTTTCGCATTTGCCCTTGGAGTCTTTGATAGTAGGGATTCTGGCGATCCTCGGCGGTGAAAGTCAGAGCCGCGACCTGGGAAGGTTTAATAGATTTGGCGATCGCCGATGTTTGAGCTTGGAGGTGTTCTCGAATCCGTTGATCCGCTTGAGCAATGCGCCAATGGGTTGCCCAAATCCCCGCTCCGATACCCAACACCATCAAAAAAATTAAAAAGTAACGCCAAATTTGTTCCCAATTCCAGCGAGTAAACGTTTGTCGGAGGGTAGCGAAGGGTTTCATGGGCGAGAGGGAGAAGCAACGGGGGAATTTGGGTTAGGGTTAGCTTCCGGCAACCACCGCAGGGTTTGAGAGAGTCAAGTTAGGGCGTGAGCAGGATTAATTGGCGTTGGTGGAGTGATCGCACGACCTCTAGGGAAATCCCCAGGCTCTGCTGGAGTTGGCCCACCGTTACCCCCGGATTTTGGTCACAGCCCTGAAGAAAAGCAAATTCCGTCTCGGTTAGTTCCACCGGCTGATAGTCATAGTCAAATAAACTTTGGCTGGGCCAACCCGTTAAACAGGGATGGGGTTCCGGTTTCGCCGCTAAAAGGGTTTGATCCTCCGTCCAGTCCTGGGAGATAAAAGGGGGTTTGGCCAGAAAAAATTCGTAGTGGGTAATTTCCGGATCGAGGACTTCAATTAACCGGTAGCGATCGCGTTCAGAGAGAGATTGGGCGCGTTCCATTAACTCCGGAGCATTACCTAACAGCCGTTCTAATTGCCAACAGCGGGGATTAGAAAAGCCCACAAATTCCAAACCCGACGCATCAATCAAGTCAAATAAGGTGTGGATATTGTAATCAACCTCCTGGGGATGGACATACATATCGGCAAAGGCTTCATCCCGGAAATTTTCCATAGACCAGCGTTCCTTTTCCCGTTTAACTAACCGATTGGTATCCGGTAACGTGGCAAAAATTTTGCGTCCTACCGCCACCCCGTCTTGATAATCTCCCCGTTTTTCTCCCTGGAGTAGGGCGATCGCCTTCTGCATCAGTTGAATTTCCCAACGCCCAATTTCCGCATAGACAAAAATATGAAACAGTCCCCCCGGAGCCAATTTTTTCGCCAGGGCTTGAATGCCTTGCACCGGATCGGGTAAATGGTGCAAAACCCCCACGCAGTTAATATAATCAAATTCTCCCGGTAGGCGATCGGCATTTTCCACATGGAGATGATGAAAACTCACCCCTGGCCGCAGAACCCCCGACTGTTGACAACGTTGCTGGGCAACGGCTAAGGCTCCCTCACTCAAATCCATACCCACAATTTCCGCCTGGGGATTCAGATAAATCAGATATTCCGTTCCCACACCCGTACCACAGCCCGCGTCTAAAATGCGTATGTCATCCCTAGCCGGTTTTCGGCCCGTGCAGAAGTGATAAACCGCTTGCCAATGCCAACGCCAGTTATAGCCAGGGGGCGGTTCATTGAGTAACGGTTCCGGGGGAAAGGGATAGGTATTATAAAGACTTTGGACAGCCGCACGTCGGTCAGATTCAGTGGTCATAGGAAAAGAAGAAAAGAGCCTTTTACAGTCCGTTTAACCCTATTGTAGGCTGAAACTCGACCCATCCCGGCGGGAGGCTTGGCGATCGCCCCTAGCGAGAATCTCCCCTCGCCAACTGTCTGACCTTTGAGGTAAATTGAGTCTGACCCCCAATCAATTACGCTTAATTACGCGACCCTATGGATCTCAAAGCCCTTATCCGCGATATTCCCGACTTTCCGAAACCCGGTGTCACCTTCCGCGACATTACGACTTTGCTGGGCCATGCGGACGGCTTACGCTATACCCTGGAAACCCTCAGCGAAAAGTGTCAACAGGCCGGTTTAGTGCCGGATTATGTCGTGGGCATGGAATCCAGGGGCTTTTTATTTGGGGTTCCCTTAGCCTATCAACTGAATGCCGGTTTTATTCCTGTGCGAAAACCCGGTAAACTGCCCGCCGCCGTCCATCAAGTTCGATACGACCTCGAATATGGCAGTGACCATCTGGAGATCCATCAAGATGCCTTGGAAGCCCATCATCGGGTGGTGATCGTAGATGATTTAATTGCAACCGGGGGAACCGCCAGGGCAACGGCAGACCTGCTGGATCGCATTGGCTGTGAAGTGCTAGGCTTTGCGTTCATTATTGAATTAACGGCCCTAGGGGGACGACAAAAGTTACCCGATTTACCGATTGTCACCCTCGTTGAATATTAATGAATAATTGATAATGGATAATGGATAATGAATAGTTAAACCGCGTCCATGTTGAGAACTGTAGTTTGTTGAAATACTTTCAAGGGACAAGTCCCTCTTTTTAAGGGAGATTTAGGGGGATCGCCTTGGGAGATCTCCAAACAATAGATTTCGAGTGAGACGGGGTTTAAGAGTTTAAATTGCATGATGACTTTGCTGAAAGTCTTGTAACAACGGGCTTAAGCCCCTTGCCTGTCGGCATTTTAGATAGTGAACAGCTTAATCAATCAATGAATTTTTCTTTCTTGAAGCAAATTAGCCCAGTTTGGGACAATGAAACCTTCCTGTATATCCTCAAACGGTTAGGGCAAGGTTTGTTAACCCTTTTATTGGCTTCCCTCCTTAGTTTCATTATTATTCAATTA
>JAYKIP010000058.1:0-4232 GCA_035286205.1 Merismopediaceae cyanobacterium | reverse complement strand
GGTTCTCCGTCTAGCCATTCTAAAACCAATAATTTTTCTGAGGTTAATTCCCAATACACCTTCGGAATTACCAACTGCCGAGGATCAAACCATTGACTTTGGGATAGGTTACGCCTAAGTCGATCCGTATAAAGGGCTTCCTGAGCAAAATTTAATTCCGCTTGAACCGCCTGGGCAAATTCATCGGTTAATTTAATCAGGTCATAGGTTTTGCCAAATTCCGTCAGGGAAATTAACTCGGCGATCGCCTTAATTAAGCGAATATCCTGTTCAATAACTTTGCTAATGCCGGGCCGCCGGACTTTGATCGCCACCTCTTCATTCGTGGGTAACGTGGCCCGATGGATTTGCCCAATGGAACCCGCCGCAACCGGAACCGGATTAATCGCCGCAAAAATCTGTTCGAGGGGTTGGGGAAACGCCTGACGTAAACTCGATTCAATCTCCGGCCAGGGGACAGGCGGCACATTGGATTGCAACGCCGTTAAGGCAGAGATATAGTGAGGCGGCAACAAATCAGGACGAGTACTGAGTAATTGTCCCAACTTGACATAGAACGGCCCCAACTCCACCAAAATATTGCGTAACACTTCAGGAGGCGGAATTTGTGGTTCATCAGCCTTCCCTAGGGTTAAAACCCGTCGCATATAGTCCCAGCCATTACCCAGGACGACTTCAATAATCTCTCGTTGCCGGGCACTGGTCTGGGGTAACGCGAACATGGTGCTTACAAAATATCTTGGTATTGATCGCCGGAGTCGCGGAGTTTTTGCAGGATTTTCTTAATATCCGAGGTGTGTTTTTTCGGGGTGACGAGGGTAACATTACCATCCCGAACGATCACCATATCCTCTAGGCCAATTGTGACGATCACCTCATCCTTATCGCTGGTATAGACAATACAATCATTACTGCGATAATAAACATGATGACCGATATTAATATTATTGGTCTTGTTATTGTCCGGGGAATGGATACGCTCAAAGGCCGTCCAATCCCCCAAATCATCCCAGCCGAAAGTCGCCGCGATCAGATAGGCCTGTTGCGTTTTTTCCATCAACACATAGTCAATACTCTTTTTCTCTAGCTGGGGATAGGCCTCAACGCCCTGCTCTTCTAGGAGATCCATTAATTCCGGAGCATACTGCCGCAACTCCTGTAAAGCGGTCTCGGCCTGAAAAATGAACATCCCACTATTCCAACAATAGCGACCCGTTGCCAGAAAGATTTCGGCGGTTTTGCGATCGGGTTTTTCGGTAAAGCGGGCCACACGATAGAGAGGAATTTCTTTATCATCTATCTCGACTGAGCCTAATTCAATGTAGCCGTAGTGGGGAGACGGTTCGATCGGTTGAATGCCGAGGGTAATAATCCCTCCCGGATTTTGGGCATAATCCGCGGCCATTTCGATCGTCGCTTCAAAGACCGACTGACGGGCAATCCAATGATCCGACGGGAAAAAGCCAATGACTGCATCAGGGCCGTAGCGTTTCGCAATTTCTAGGGTGGCCCAGGCGATCGCCGGAGCCGTATCCTTACCCATCGGTTCACACAGCATATTTTCCGTTTTCAGTTGCGGCAACTGCTCTTGAACCCCGGCGGCCAATTCCTCGGAAGTAATGAGCCAGAGGTTCTCCCAACCGCCCGCCAAGGATAATAAACGATGAGCCGTTTGTTGCAAAAGACTGTTCCCCGTGCCATCTAAGCAGAGAAATTGCTTGGGAAAGTTTTGACGACTCAGGGGCCAAAAACGTTCTCCTTTGCCCCCGGCTAAAATCACAGGAATAAATTTACTTTTTGCTTTAGAGACCATAGGGATATTTAGTCAATCAAGAACGAAAGAGGGTGAATAAATCAGAATACATCGTTGAAGCGTCGAAAATCGTCAGCAAAGTCTCGGAATCTGAGAAACGGTCAAAATTCAAACGAGGGAGAAAAGCTGACGGCGGGAAAAATCGCTCATTGAGTGTATGGGAGCCATTAACCCAGGAGTTTTACTATTTAAAAAGATTACCATACCGAGTGAAAATTGATGCTTTCCTGTCCACTTTTTCTTGGCTTTTGTCTGTAAATGACCATGATTGCCATTGAGGTCAGACTTTGGGCGGTTTTTTAATACTCTTTAATACTAGCAACCCTAAAATCCAGATGTTCTGAAATAATGGAATACCAAAGGTCAAAATAGTTTAAAAAACTGAGCTGTCTAAAGTAAGCCTATTACTACTTTGATCTATAACCAGGGTTTTGCCAAGGGAGATTAGTGAGAATTTTAGTCCGTCGGGGGCGCGAGGAAGGGTTAATTTTTGACAAGCAAAGGAGTTACCTGCTTTAATGTAGAGCAATTTTAGCGGTTTTATATCAACTTTTTTAACTATTTTACTGATTTTACTCATTGGCTGATTAGGTATTTTGTTAGCCAAACTCCTCCAGATCCCAACGAGGGGTTTTACAGGAGATGCAGTATCGTTTGACCCAGAATCACAACCCAGAATCGCAATAGAACTGGCGAATGTTTCCCTAGGAAGAAGCCATGACTGAGGGGGGTTTCGCAAAAATCATGCGCCCGGCGGACGTTTGTAATGCGGAAGTGACAATGACCCGTAATTCTGACCCCACGTAGTTACGACCTTCTTCGACCACTACCATGGTGCCATCTTCTAAATAGCCAATCCCCTGGGCTGGTTCTTTGCCCTGTTTGAGGATTTTTAAGTCGAGGGTATCCCCCGGCAAATAGATAGGGCGAATCGCCTGGGCCAGATCATTCACGTTTAAAATGGCGACTTTTTGCAGATTAGCCACTTTGCTGAGGTTGTAGTCATTGGTGAGGAGAATCCCGTTAATCTCCTGGGCTAAATGGACGAGCTTGGCATCCACCGTATTAATTTCTTCGTAATCAGCAGAATGAATGACGATGCGATCGGGAAAACTGTCTTGCATACTGCCTAAAATATCCAAACCGCGACGACCTCTGACCCGTTTTTGGTCGTTACTGGCATCGGCTAATTGCTGGAGTTCCCCTAGAACAAATTGGGGAATGATAATTTGACCTTCGATGAAGCCGGTGGCTAATAACGGTTCAATCCGACCGTCAATAATGCAACTGGTATCTAACACTTTTGGGGCGATCGCCTGAAGAGTGCCTTCGGCCACCAGGAGGGTTTCAATACTGTTGGGATTGATTAAGCGCAGGAAAGTACGGCCATGGGTATCCGCCAAACTAATCCCCAAAAAAGCAAACATCACACTCCCCAAAATCGCCAGGGTCGGTTTCAGGAAGGAAAACTCCCCCGGAATGGGCAAGAGAAAAATGGGAGCCAACATCAAATTGGCAATGAGTAATCCAATGACTAGCCCCACCGCCCTCGTTAGGATAATTTCAATGGGAGTTTGGCGAATTTGTTTTTCTAAACGACGATAGGAAGTCTGGGCCACCAAACCGATCGCCAACCCTAGGATCGAAGTAAAGCCCGCCGCCAACCAACGCAGGGCCTCAATATTGGAGATCTGTACCCGCACGGTCTCCGGCAAGAGATCTACTACGTCAAAGCCGACCCCCGCCAGGGCCAAGATAAAGAGTAAAACAATGATGGTATCCAACATAGGTGCGATCGGGGAAAGGGAAGTTTGGGTTATCGTTTAGGGCCAACCCATTTGGGTCTCAGGCGGGAGGCTTGAATAACACTTACCGAAAAATAATGACTTTATCATTATAGCTATCCCCTTTAATCTTACTTCGAGATTTTTGGCCCGCTCCATTCCCTACGTTTTTTTGCTGACCCTCCCCCGTGCCAAACACAAGTATTACATAAAACACCTCGGTCATGGGATCAAGGCGATCGCCGTTGTGGGCCTAGGCGACCCAAAGATTTCTGTTAACGAGATTTTAACCCTCCATTAAACTCTCGCACCGCCAAGAGAGGCTAGAATGATTTGGACAAAAGGGGTTGACTTATTGGTAACATGAATAGGTCTAATCATCTTCTTTGAAGTAGATAGCCTGAATGGTCAAAATAGATAACCTTCATTGTCAATAACGGTTGCATTTATCCAGAATTGTTGTATCTTTTTAGAAATAATTGTAAACTTTGTTACATAATCCCAGGCGGGTTTCTGAATATCTTAGGGAGATAATTCCCCTAGTCTTCAGAAATAGCAAGAATATTGGGCTGGAAGAGGTCTCTCCATTATTCCTGTCTTGAGTATAGATAACGGTTTATCGCACTTAAGGCAAA
>JAYKIP010000057.1:0-2521 GCA_035286205.1 Merismopediaceae cyanobacterium | reverse complement strand
CTCATGAGTCGTATTAATCGCAAACTCTTGGCACATACTGTTTGTTTCTGGCTCAACCGTCATAATCCTGAACCTTTGCAGATTAATTCTCTTGTGTCCGCTTAGTCTTAGTTGCACATCGCGTTATTATCGGGTTTAACACCCTAATTTATTTATTCTTCTCGTGATGGGGAGTGCGTTCATGATGAATTTCAAAAAACTTTCTCTAGGTTTGACAGTAGCAGGCTTAACTTTTGTAACCTTGACTCCTAAAGCCCAGGCTTTCCAATTCTCTTACCTCAGTACCTCTCAAAGTTCGACTGGTGGCTTCTTTGATTTTAACTTTGAGTTGCAGGCTGATCCTGGTGATGCCGTTTCGACTGATCAGTCCCTAGTAATCAGTGGGTTTGAGCAAGTGATAGCAGCAAGCATGACTGCCCCTCAAACAAATACGGCGGGAGTTATTTATTCTGATTCAACCTTTGATCCTGATAAGACAACTTTTAATAACACGTCTGTCACTTTTAAGACAATCGGTGAAGTGGCCGCCCAACGTCGTCCTGTTAAATTCCAAACCTTTACGGTTACTGCAAGAGATGTCCCGTCTGGTTTTGTCAATCCTGATTTTGGTGGCAATCCCTTAGATCCTACTCCTGTACCTGAGCCTTTGACGATTTTGGGATCTCTTGCTGCTTTAGGCTTCGGCTCTCGCTGTCAAAAAGAATTTGCTAAAAAGCAATCAACTAATTCAGAAGAAGCTTAGGATTTAGCCAATGGCCAACCCAATTGCGTTGACTGTTGATAAATTCTAATAAGCGTGTTAACGTCCCTTGTAGAAATGGGGGGCGATTTTTTTGTCTGGGAATAAAACATGACATCTTCCTCCACGGCACTATGACCCCAAATTCCCAAAGCATGGCCTAATTCGTGGCGAATAGCCGCTAAAGTTGCCGTGGGACTCAGCCCCGGTTTGATTTGAATGGTCATACGAGTAGATAACAGGGGAGGATCGGTCTTGGTTGAATAAAATTGATAACGGGTTTGGGCTGTTCGAGCGCGGGGAATTTCAATGCGTCCTGTGGCGGGGTCAATCTTTCTTCCTAAAGGCGGTTCTAGGCGTTGAATGAGAATGTCCGCTTGTTGAATATCTTTAACTTCTCTGAGGGGTAAATAAACATTCCAATCGGCGATCGCCTGAAGGACGGCTTCTGTCCATTGCTGAAAACGTCGATAACTCGCTGATGAATCATCCTTTTCGGGGGGGCGATCGAGATAGACTTTAATGGGAAATTCAGACCAAATCAAATACCCTACAGGGGTTGATTGAATTTGATCAAAATAGTCACCTGCCTTGAGGTCGGGAGCAAGTTTTGCCAAGCTAGGCGGTAGGGGATGAACCTTGGGAGGAGGAAAAGAAGATGGATTTTCTGCCGTTACCGATAAGGGATTCCAAATACCGAAAAATAGACTGGTAACGACTACCAGCCCTAAATAGAAGTTTCTTGCTCTTTTTAGCCGTTTATTTAGCCAACCAACCTGCACTCAGTACCACCGTTAGACTCATAAAAATGCTACTCAATGTCCAAGTAATTTGATTTAGGGTTTTTTCCGCACTTTTGGCACTGGTAAATAATTGGGACTGGCCGCCAATACCGCCGAGTCCGTCACCTTTGGGGCTATGGAGTAACACAAGCACAACTAAGAGAGCAGCAGAGATAGTCCAGATGATACGAATTAGATCTACAAGAGTCATAGGGTTGATTTTGTCTCAAAAAAATTAATGAATAGCGGCTAACTGAATTTAACAAGTAATCCGCACTGGAGTACGAGAAACCTTCGTTTCTACTAGGGGAGGCTCAATCAAAGATTTTCCCGTCATTTCCGAGGGTTTGGGTAATTGCAAAATATCAAGAATGGTCGGAGCAATATCCGCTAACCGCCCACCTTCTCGTAGTTTAACATCTCCCCCATGCCCTGGAATTTTTCTGTCCTCTCCCTCGACCAAAATTAGGGGAACGGGATTGGTGGTGTGGGCTGTCCAGGGATTGCCGTTTTCATCACTCATATATTCCGCGTTACCATGATCGGCGGTAATAATTGCTGTGCCGCCCATTTTACTGATACTGCTCAGTAATTTCCCGATGCATTGATCTACGGTTTGGATGGCGGTAATGGCGGCTTCTAGATTGCCTGTGTGACCCACCATATCGGGATTGGCATAGTTCATGACGATGAGGGTATAAATCCCTTTTTCAATGGCAGCACAGGCCGCATCGGTGACTTTTGCCGCAGACATGGCAGGAGATTGGTCATAGGTCGCCACCATTGGGCTTTGAATCAATTCTCGGTCTTCTCCTTCAAAGGAATTTTCGAGTCCTCCATTAAAAAAGTAGGTCACGTGGGGATATTTTTCCGTTTCAGCCGTCCGAAATTGTTTAAGACCTTCCCTAGCAATGACTTCACCCAGAATATTGTTTAAGTTTTGGGGTTCAAAGGCGACTTTAACGGGTAGATGGGGATCGTATTGGGTAAGGGTAACAAA
>JAYKIP010000056.1:0-3360 GCA_035286205.1 Merismopediaceae cyanobacterium | reverse complement strand
CAATGCTTTCAGCGGTGAGGCTCGCCAAATAATGTTAAGTTATATTAACATTATGATAAAACGCCCTTTAAACCTTCACGCTTTTTAGCTCAGTCGAGAACCATGAATCAGCGCATTCTCTACGTTCGTCTCCCCTGTAACCCCATTTTTCCCCTGGGAGTCGTTTATTTAGCTGATCACGTTCACAAATGCTTTCCCGATCTGGAGCAGAAAATTTTTGATTTAGGGACGGTTCCTCCCCTGGATTTTGCCCAGGCGTTGGATCACTGTATTGATGAATTTCAACCGAATTTATTGGTTTATTCCTGGCGAGATATTCAAATCTATGCACCGGTGGGGGGACGAGGGGGAAATCCGCTACAAAATGCCTTTGAATTTTATTATGCCAAAAATCCTCTAATTAAATTCCGAGGTGCGTTAGGGGGGTTAAAAGTTGCCACTTCCTACTATGGCGAACTTTGGCGCAATTTAGGATTAATTAAACGCGGTTTACAACGGGCCAAACGCTATTGTTCTAATCCCCAGGTGATGGTGGGGGGCGGAGCCGTGAGTGTTTTCTATGAGCAATTAAAAACGTCCTTGCCGTTGGGAACCATTGTCTCCGTTGGCGAGGGGGAAACCCTGTTAGAAAAACTCCTCCGGGGTCAAGATTTTCGGGATGAACGCTGTTATGTGGTGGGAGAGACAGAGCCGCGATCGCGTTTAATCCATGAACAACCGACTCCGTTGGTGAAAACTGCCTGTGATTATGATTATATTGAACAGGTATTTCCCGAAATTAACTATTACCTAGAAGATGGGGATTTTTATGTGGGCGTACAAACCAAGCGCGGTTGTCCCCATAACTGCTGTTACTGCGTTTATACCGTTGTAGAAGGGAAACAGGTTCGCATTAATCCCGCCCAGGAAATTATTCAAGAAATGCGACAGCTTTATGACCGAGGGGTTCGTAATTTCTGGTTTACCGATGCTCAATTTATTCCCGCTAAAAAATTTATTGATGATGTCGTGGAACTGCTAGAAGCGATTGTGGATTCTGGCATGACCGATATTCACTGGGCGGCCTACATTCGCGCTGATAATTTAACCCCAAGACTCTGTGAATTAATGGTGCAAACGGGAATGAATTATTTTGAAATTGGTATTACCAGTGGTTCCCAAGAATTGGTCAGAAAAATGCGGATGGGCTATAATCTGCGGACGGTTTTACAAAATTGTCGGGATTTAAGGGCGGCCGGTTTCAATGATTTGGTTTCGGTGAATTATTCCTTTAATGTGATTGATGAAACAGAAGAAACGATTCGCCAAACGATCGCCTACCATCGAGAACTAGAGACCATTTTTGGGGCCGATAAGGTGGAACCCGCCATTTTCTTTATCGGTTTGCAACCCCACACCCACCTAGAGGAGTATGCGTTTCAACAAAATATTCTCAAACCCGGTTACAATCCCATGAGTTTAATGCCCTGGACAGCGAAAAAATTACTCTGGAATCCGGAACCTTTGGGGTCATTTTTTGGGGAAGTTTGTTTACAGGCTTGGCGACAAAATCCCAACGATTTCGGTCGGGAAGTCCTACGCATTTTAGAAGCCCGTTTGGGTCGCGCCCCCCTCGAAGAAGCCTTAACCGCCGCGATCGCCGAGGATGTCCGGGTCGCAGTTCCCGTGTAAACCCGTTTAAACCATTGGCCGGGGATAGGTTATCCCCTAATCTGGGGGAATAGCTTCTTTATTATTATCTAGACCTTTAATGGGATCACCACGTTTTCGTACCCTACTCCGTTACCTCAAACCCCACTGGCGACTTTTGAGTTGGGGATTTTTAACCCTATTTATGGCCAATGCCCTGGGGGTTTATATTCCCATTCTGATTCGAGATAGTATTGACGACCTTAAAATCGGGTTGCAGTACGAAGATGTGGTGCGCTTTGCCGTGCTAATGCTGATTTTAGCTTCGGTGATGTGGGGGATTCGCATGATTTCCCGCGTGACCATTTTTGGCATTGGTCGTCAGGTGGAATACGAGTTAAAGCAAAAGATTTTTGAGCATTTATTAACCCTAGAACCGGCCTATTTTGCTACCAATACTTCCGGGGATTTAATTAATCGGGCCACCAGTGATGTGGATAATATCCGGCGATTAGTGGGGTTTGCAGTCTTAAGTTTAATTAATACTTTCTTTGCCTACGGGTTAACTTTACCCGCCATGTTAGCCATTCATATTCCCTTGAGTCTCATGGCGATCGCCGTGTATCCGTTGATGTTGGGTTGTGTGAAATTATTTAGTGGAGAATTGCAGGGACAGCAAGCAGAGGTACAAGAACAATTATCATCATTAAGTGAATTAATTCAAGAAGACATGAGCGGCATTAGTTTAATCAAAATCTATGCCCAGGAGGACAATGAACGCCAAGCCTTTCGTGAAAAAAATCGTTATCTCCTCAAGGCCAATTTAAAATTAGCCCAAACCCGTAATTTACTGTTTCCGATTATTGAAGGATTATCCTACGTTAGCCTGTTATTGTTACTCGCCTTTGGTACCAGTGCCATTCAAAAAGGGGAAATTACCATTGGGGATTTTATTGCGTTAATTATTTTAGTGGAACGCTTAGTTTTTCCCACTGCCTTATTAGGGTTTACGATTACCGCCTATCAACGGGGGGAAGTGAGTATTGACCGGGTAGAAGCGATTTTTCAAACGGTTCCTAAAGTTTTTAATGTTGCTAAACCCTTACAAATTAGCGAGCAATCTTTGACAGGAAAAATTACCGCCGAGCATCTTCATTATAGCTATCCGAATAATCCTCAACCGGCTTTACGAGATATTAATTTTACCATTGCGCCGGGGGAAATGGTGGCGATTGTCGGCCCCATTGGTGCCGGTAAATCTACCTTAGCCAATGCCATTCCGAGGTTATTAGATATTGGCTCCGAGCAATTATTTTTAGATGGCTTGGATATTACCCAATTAGCATTAAATACCCTGCGTCGGGCGATCGCCTACGTCCCCCAGGATAGCTTTTTATTTAGTACCACCATTGCCAATAATATCGCCTACGGGGAACCAGAACAAGGGCAAAATCCCCAGCGTTTGGCCCAAGCCGCCCAACAAGCCTATTTAGATAAAGAAATTCAATATTTCCCCCAACAATATCAAACCTTAGTCGGGGAACGAGGGATTACTTTATCGGGGGGTCAACGCCAACGGGCCGCCCTCGCTAGAGCCTTAATGATGGAAGCCCCGGTTTTAATTTTGGATGATGCTTTATCCAGTGTAGATAATCAAACGGCAACGGAAATTTTGCAACGATTAGCCCGCGATCGCCATCAAACCATTTTATTTATTTCCCATCAATTATC
>JAYKIP010000055.1:0-3484 GCA_035286205.1 Merismopediaceae cyanobacterium | reverse complement strand
GCACTGTAGGAGACGGAAGCCGCTTGAGCCGCTTGGCTATTGAAGGGCATGACAAGAGCCGTTGCACCGATCGCGCTGAGGGTTAAGAAGTGGGAAATCGCTTTCATGGAAGTAACCTAAACCTTGAACGTTATGTTCCTACTATGACACGCTAACATCAGCGATCCTGCTCAACTTTTGTTTGACTTATGTATAACTTGGCCGCTTAGGGGCGATCGCCGGCCGATGACCCAAAAATTTTGGCGTGGGGATGAGCCTTGAGGATTGAGTACAATTAACTAATGGCCCCCATTCCCATAAGTTAGTGTTGGCAAACTGTCCTTTTTCTCTAAAATTAGGGAGAATCCGCTTTTTGAAAAAATCGTAGTGTCCACCCTTTACTGCTCGATTTCTAGCTGTCAGGCGGCTAACCCCCTGGAAAGTCAAACCTGTCAAGCCTGTCAAACTCCCCTGGTTAAACGCTATCTCTGGACAGTGGGCGATCGCGTGGCCAATTATGGCCCCAGGGATTTGATCGGCGATCGCTACCTGTTGATCGGGCCGAGGGTAGTACTGGATACCCAACCGTCCCAAATGCCGGCCTGTCCCGAAGAAGTGCCGGAAACCCTGAAAACCTATTTAAAATTGCTACCCGGACGGTTACATATTCCCCAGGTCTATGGCTATATTCCCGGCGAAGATCCAGAAACCGAAGACCCCATCTGGTTATTGGAATACGGATCGATTCCCTTAGATGAGCAAGGCCTATTACGCTATAGCGAGATTTTACCCCGCCTCGTTGAAGTCTGGCCCGAAGCGACCCCCCTGCAACAATTACTGTGGATCTGGCAGATCATTCGCCTGTGGAACCCCTTGCAAACCTATGGCGTGGTCTCTAGTCTATTAGACACAGATTTATTGCGGGTCAATAGTCTGAATGTGCAACTGCTGGAATTACGGACGGATCACCCCAACACGCCCCAAATTCAGGAATTAGTCCCCCAGTTGTCTGAATTAGCAACGACCTGTCAGCCCCAACTTGCGGATTTCCTGGGGAAAATGATTAACTTCCTACATCGTGGCCTGATTACCACCCCGGAAGATCTAGCCCGTCTGCTGGAAAAAGCCCTTAACCAGGTGGCCACCGACTACCACTTTCACTACCAAGTCGCGACGGCAACCCATGTCGGCCCAAGCCGCGAACATAACGAAGATTATTGTTATCCCCTACCCCGCCGCAAAACTGCCACCAAATCCGCCAAAACCACTTCGCCTCCGTTGGTAGAACTGCCCGAAGAATCTTCAGGAGAACCGCCGAAAGAATCACCCGCAGAACTGCCCGTCCCTGAGCCGCCAACGGTAACCCCCTCTCTTCCCCTAGACACTGTGATTACCCCGTTACCCGTTCCCCCCCGCCGGCCCCTCAACACGGAGGAAGAAGAGGTCTTAGCCGAGAACCCTGTCTTTGTGATGGAATCCTTACCCACCCCAGAAAGTGAAGCCGTAGAAAATATCAATGTCTTAGAAGACCATGACCGGGTTGCTGTGCCGACAGAGGAGCCGCTCCTCGACCTAGGGAATCAACAATTCTTTGCTGTAACGTCCAAGCCGGGCAACACTCAAGAAAAAAAAAGTACATTAGTTATTGTCTGTGATGGCATTGGGGGTCAGGATGCCGGGGAAGTGGCCTCTCAACTGGCGGTGGAATCTTTGGCGACGGTGATTAAAGCCCGCATTTTACCCACCTTAAACAATCCGACTCAACTTTTGTTACCCCAGTTGCATCGTTGCATTAGCGATGTGAATGATCGCATTAATTACCGCAATGATCAGGAAAAACGGTCGAATAAGGGACGGATGGGAACGACCCTGGTGATGATTTTGGCCGATCGCCATCAAGCCTATCTGAGTAACGTGGGGGATTCCCGGTGTTATTGGATTACAACAGACAGTTGCCAACAGATTACCCTGGATGACGATGTGGCAACGCGAGAAGCCCGTTTAGGGTATGCCCTGTATCGAGAAGCCGTCCTGACTCCCCGTTCCGGCGCGTTAACTCAAGCCGTTGGGATGGGGCCCTCCGCGAATCTGCACCCGGCCCTGGCTCGTCTGTTTGTGCCGCAAACCTCTCTCTTTTTGTTGTGTTCCGATGGTCTCTGTGATTTTGACCGGGTAGAACAGTATTGGCAGACGGAGTTGTTACCGGCTTTAACCGGAGACGTGGATCTCGAAACCGCCAGCGATCGCCTGATTGCCCTAGCCAACCGCAAAAATGGTCACGATAACGCAACAGTAGCCTTGATCCGAGTGACCGTAACCCCTCCGGCGAAAATGACCGAGCCACTGAGTTACGAGAATATTCAAGACAGTTTGCCCCCGACCGACCCGGACCAGCCCAGTGCGGCCCCGATTTTAGGGAGTCCTGTCCCCCTGAATCCTACCGATGACATGACCCCTGATTTTGAAGAGGTGAATCGTTTTGATCTGAGTCGCTGGATAGACCTCTCCGGGGATAAGGGAAAATTCTGGTTATTGGTCGTCATTGGTATTGGGGTTTGGAGTTTTACCCTTTATTCTGTGGGCAATTTGTTAAATCCGCCGCCTCCACCGCCTCCACCTCCCCCTTCTCTCACTCCGGAGCCTCCCCCCACCATCCCTGGGAATACGGCCCCACCGGCCCCACCAGCAAACGCCCCGTCTCCTCCCCCCGCTCCTTGATGGATTATCAGCTAGATTATCGGACTGTTAATACCCTCTGGTCTTCAGTCTTGGCGGAAACCTTAGCGCGGTTAGGCTTAGAGACGGCGGTGCTGTGTCCGGGTTCGCGATCAAGTCCCTTGACCCTGGCGTTGGCTCCACATCCGCGCATTCATACCCTGGCGATCTTAGATGAACGGTCAGCCGCTTTTTTTGCCCTGGGTCGCGCTCGTTGTTCCCAAAAGCCGGTGGTGTTGGTCTGTACCTCTGGAACGGCCGCCGCTAATTTTTTTCCCGCCATTATCGAAGCGAAGGAAAGTCAGGTTCCTTTAATCGTCTTGACCGGCGATCGCCCCCCGGAATTACGCCATTGTCATGCGGGTCAAACCATTGATCAAGTCAAACTCTATGGGCATTATCCCCAGTGGCAAACGGAATTAGCTCCCCCCGCCGCCGATCCAGAGCAATTGCGCTATCTTCGTCAAACCCTAGTCTATGCCTGGGAACGCAGTCTGTTTCCCCAAAAAGGCGTTGTCCATGTGAATTGTCCCTTTCGGGAACCGTTGGCTCCCATGACCCAGGATAGGGATCTTCCCGCCGCGATCGCCCCGGTGCTAGAAACCCATTTTTTCCAAACCGTGCAACCGGTTAACCCCTCCCCCTTATTGTCAACCTTGCCAGTTTTACCGACTTTTCCGACCAAAGGCATTATCATTGCCGGGCTTTACCAGGGCGCGGAACCCGAACAATATTGTCGTCACATTCAACAATTATCCCAGGCGTTATCCTATCCCGTTTTAGGGGAAGC
>JAYKIP010000054.1:0-15325 GCA_035286205.1 Merismopediaceae cyanobacterium | reverse complement strand
TATCGCGGCCACATCTCCCGAAAACTTTCCCCATGGGGCTAGAAACAACACATTAACCCAAAAACTTTTGACGAGGATTGTATTGTTCGAGTTGACGAAGGGCGGTATAGAGTTCTAATTCCTTTTCGCTGATTTCCGGCGGCACGGCAATCTGAATTTCCACTAATTGATCCCCCCGTTCTCCCTTACTATTGGGATAACCTTTTTGGGCTAATCGCAATTTTTGCCCCGCTTTGACTCCCTTTGGCAAGGTCATTTTTACTAAGCCATCAATAGTTGGCACTTCGATCGCCCCCCCCACAATTGCCTCACTGGGAGTCACCGGCACTTGACAAGCAACATCATTCCCCTGAAGTTCAAAATAGGCGTGGGGAGCCAGACTAATTTTCAAGTACAAATCTCCCCCATTGATCCCCTGTTCCTTCAGGCGAATCCGTTGCCCCTCGACCATCCCACTCGGCATTTCCACCTCCAGCGATCGGCCATCCTCCAGACGAATCCGTTCCTTACCACCGCGATAGGCCTTTTCCAACGGCAGAGTTAACTTGGCCTCCACATCCCTGGGTAAAGTCCGACTGGCAGGGCTAACCGTGCGTTTGGTATTGGGTTGACCATAATCTTGCCAATATTGGGGAGCTTGCCGGGGCGGTGCCGACGCTTTCGGAGTGGCCGGTTTCGGGGGATTAGAAAAGCGAGAAGTGGGCTTCCGTTTGCCTCGACCAAATAATTGAGCATCATATTCGGCCCGTTTTACATCATCGGACAACACATCGTAGGCTTCATTAATATCCTTAAATTTTTCTTCCGCCGCCTTATTATTCGGATTCACATCAGGGTGATATTGTCGCGCCAACCGTCGAAAGGATTTTTTAATTTCTTCCCCCGTTGCCTCCCTAGGGACTCCCAATATTTGATAATAATTTCGCACTTGTTGCATAGAGTTTAAGATAAAAATTAAGCGAAAGAAAGTTTAGAAAAAAGTTAGGTCAATTTTAATCTAAGAGCTTGGCTAAATGGGTTAGAAATCAAAAGAAAAGTCCATCACCCCAGACTCTCTCCTGAAGGCGAATCCGGTAAATAATCTATATCCAGCATTTGGGCTTCCGTAAACGGACACTCTAGGGGAAATGTGGCGATCGCCAGATGGGTTTCCTTGGCGGCTCCTTGACGAGCCGATTGATAACAGTCCGCTAATTGGTCTTGCAGATAGGGTTTTAAACTAGGACTATCCCGCAGGATTAATTGGAGTTGAGAACGCTGCTCATCAATGGTGGCGATCCAACTGCCGGTTTGTTTAGCGGGTTGATACTGCCATTTTAAAAGATGCAGGAGTAAAACCCTCAAGCGACTATAAACCTCCCGCTTATCACTACGTCCCATAGAAGCCACTTCTTCAATTAAATTTTCGACATCAAGCTCTTGTAATTGACCCCTTTGTAGTTGCTTAACCGTTTGCTCTATCCAGAGATTAAAATCGGTTTCATAAAGCGTTGGCGATGTCATAGCAAGTTTTCCTGAGCTTTTGTGAATAAATGAAATGAACGTTAACGGGGCGATCGCCTTTCTCTGGGGACTAGGTTAGAACCAATCATCATCATCGTCATCATCATCCCAAATATTTTTAGTCGGCGCATTACGAGGACGGGGGGATTCTCGTAGATCATTGCCGGTTCTTCGTTCCCTGGGGATTTCTCCTGATCGCTCTGGATAGCCCATTCCATTAGTATTGGCCGAACGGCGGGGTTGGGAAGAGTAATCATAATCGCCGCCACCGTACTCCGGAGTCTGGGGACGCTCTGAACGACGACGGGGCCGGGTTTCTTCCCAATCCTCATAGCCAGAGCCAGGACGACGTTCCGGTTCCGGACTGCGACCCAGGCGATAGGAATAGCCGGGATTGCCCCCCCGGTTAGAACGAGAACTATCACTTTCTCGATAACTGTCCCGATAATCTACCCGACGAGTCCCATAGCTGTAATCATCCTCATCGTCCCCCGTAAAGGTTTTACGAATCGCCGAGAAAAAGCCCTCATCCTCATCTTGGTACTGTAACCGCACTTCCCGATTCAATTCGTAGAGAACATCCTGAAGATCCGCCTGGGCCCGGTCTAAACGCCGTTCATCATCCTTCTCCAAACTATCAGAAATTTCCGCCGCGAGGGCATCCACCTGACGACGATAGGAAGCCGTAAACGCACTGCCAAAATCCAGGGTCACTTCCTTAATTTTTCGTTGGGCTTGATCCGCTAAAGCCTTGGCATTATTACGCTTTTCAATGCGCTCCCGCCGTTCTCGATCCTGGGTGGCAAAACTTTCCGCTTCCTGGATCATGCGGGTAATTTCCGACTCACTCAGGGTTGAGGCTCCCTGAACGGTAATACTTTGCTCTCGGCCGGTGGTTTTATCCCTGGCAGTCACTTGCAAAATCCCATTGGCATCAATATCAAAGGAAACTTGTACCTGGGGAACCCCTCGCGGTGCCGGGGGAATACCGGTTAACTTGAAACGTCCTAGGGATTTATTATCACTGGCCATTTCCCGTTCCCCTTGCAGAACATGGATTTCCACTACGGTTTGATTATTTTCCCCCGTCGAAAAAATATCGGATTTTCTCACCGGAATCGTCGTATTGCGGGGCAATAATTTTTTCATCACACCGCCAATGGTTTCCAACCCCAAAGATAGGGGCGTAACATCCAGCAATAAAATATCTTTAACCTGACCCCCTAAAATCCCCGCCTGGATCGCCGCGCCCACCGCCACCACTTCATCCGGGTTAACATTTTCGTTGGGTTCCCGGTCAATGAAACTGCGGACTAAACCTTTGACCATGGGCATCCGCGTACCGCCTCCCACCAAAACCACTTCATCAATTTGGATCGGACTTAACCCCGCATCTTTCAAGACTCGTTTTAAGGGGCGTTGCAGTCGGGTAATCAGATCGCCACATAATTCTTCAAACTGCGATCGCGTCAAACGGGTTTCCAGATGTTTTGGCCCCTCTTCAGCCGTAGCCGTAATAAAGGGCAAATTAATATCCGTCACACTAACCCCCGACAGTTCAATCTTGGCCTTTTCCGCCGCCTCGGTGAGTCGTTGTAGAGCTTGGCGGTCTTCCCGGAGATCTACCTTTTCCTGTTCAAGAAACTGCTCCGCTAACCAATCCACAATCCGTTTATCAAAATCATTGCCTCCCAACTGGGTATCGCCGCTCGTAGCTTTCACCTCAAAAACCCCGTCTCCCACTTCCAGCACGGAAACATCAAAGGTTCCCCCCCCCAAATCAAACACCAGGATTTTTTTATTGAACCGTTGGTCTAAACCGTAGGCTAAAGAAGCCGCCGTTGGTTCATTAATAATCCGTAGGACATCTAACCCGGCGATCCGTCCTGCATCCCTAGTCGCTTGACGTTGAGAGTCATTAAAATAGGCCGGCACGGTAATCACAGCCCCGGTCACCTTTGCTCCTAGATAACGACTGGCTTCATCGGCCAACTTGCGGAGTACCATAGCCGAAATTTCTTCCGGCGCAAAATTTTTCTTTAAACGGGGACAGGAAATACGGATCGCGTCATTCTCATCTCGGCGAATGGTGTAGGGGACTTTCTTGGATTCCGCCGAAAGTTCGCCATAACGCCGCCCCAGGAAGCGTTTAACCCCGGAGAACGTATTCTGGGGATTCAGTACCGACTGGCGACGGGCCATCTGACCGACCACCAATTCTCCATCTTTATTAAAGCCGACCACAGAGGGAGTGGTTCTCATTCCTTCCGCGTTGGCGATCACGATGGGTTTACCGCCTTCCATTACAGCGACGACTGAATTGGTGGTTCCGAGGTCAATACCAACGACTTTAGCCATGTTTGGGGGTTTCTCCAGCTACTCCAGGGGGTGCAACGCTTTGACCTATTATAGGTTATCGCCTGCTCTAGGGCTTCCGGTTTAACTCAGGCCGCGATCGCCCAAAACCAACTCGGCTTTGACCACACTTGGACTGCGCTGGAGTTGAAAACCAATTTTTTCACAAACACGCTGCATCGAGCGATTTTGGAGCAAAATATCGGCCCGAATTTTCTCTAATCCCTCATTTTGACCAAATTGGATTAAACGTTTGAGTAACTCGGTTCCTAATCCCTGGCCCTGGTGGGGATCGCTAATTAATAGGGCAAACTCTCCCTCCTGGAGACCGTGTAATTTGGTCAGGCGGGCCACGGCCAAAATTTCCGGCTCTTGGGAATCGGGGTTGAACCACTCAGCCACTAAGGCCATTTCCCGGTCATAGTCAATAAAACAAATGCGGGTCAGACGGTCATGTACCACCAGGGAACTGGGAGAAATCATGTGAAAGTAGCGAAAATATAAACTCTGTTCCGATAGCGTTTGATGAAACTTGACCATTAAGGGTTCATCCTCTGGGCGAATCGGGCGAATCGTGACCTCTTGACCATTTTTCAGGGTGCAAGTCGTTACGTAGGCTAAGGGATAGGGGCGAATCGCCGTTTTGGGTAATTGGTGATCGGGAATGGTCTGGGGATGCAAGACTACCCGTGCATCGAGGGCCGTCAGTCGTTCTTCGGAGGCTAACAGGGGATTAATTTCAATTTCCTGGATGCGGGGATGCTCCACCACTAACTGGCTAAAGCGCACCAATAATTGTTCTAATTCCCCTAAGTTAACGGCCTTACGACCGCGAACCCCCCTTAGGGCTTGATAAATTTTCGTTTGCTCCATCAGACGACGGGCTAGGGTGGTATTGAGGGGCGGTAGGGCGATCGCCTTATCCTGAAAGATTTCCACTAATCGTCCGCCGGTACCAAAGAGTAAAACGGGGCCAAATTGGGGATCGAGACTGCTCCCTAAAATTAACTCGTAACTGCCATCCGGATTCAACATAGGCTGTACCGTCACCCCCAAAAAGTGGTCGGCTCCCACCTGTGCCGTCACCGATTTTTGAATTTCTCGATAGGCCCAGCGCACAGCCTCGTCATCGGTCAAGTTTAACTGCACCCCACCCACATCGGTTTTATGGGTAATGGTTTCTGACCAGAGTTTAAGCACCACAGGATACCCCATCTCTTGGGCTAGGGCCACCGCTTCCTCCTCCTGACGGGCGATCGCCGTCTGTACTACGGGAATCCCATAGGCCGCCAACAGGGTTTTCGATTCCACCTCGGTTAATAATGTCCGCCCACTACTGAAAACCCCTTGCAAAATCGCTTCACCGGGGCCCCGACCTTCCCCTTCGCCCGCCGGTAAAATTGGGGTTTCATAGATACCCTTCAAGTTATAACTGTACTGCCATAATTTATTAAATAACCGGGCCGCCGCATCGGGATAACGATAGGTGGGAATTTGATGTTGATTAAGCATGATTTCGGCCTGGCTAATCTCTTCGCCCCCCATCCAACTGGCAATGATCGGTTTAGTGGTTTCTCGGTTGAGGATGGCCAATTTTTCGGCTGTTGCGGTGGGATTGGTCATGCCCTGGGGAGTCAAAATTACCAGTAATCCATCGGTCTGATCATCCTCTAGCAGAATCTTTAAGGCTTGGGCATAACGCTCTGGATCGGCATCCCCCAAAATATCAACGGGATTGCCATGGCTCCAATGGGTCGGCAAAATTTGATTCAATTTCTCTAGGGTCGTCGCGTTCAGTTCCGCTAAACTTCCCCCCGTATTTACCAGGGCATCGGTGGCTAAAACCCCTGGCCCCCCCGCATTGGTAATAATGCCCAGGTTTGGCCCCTGGGGCTGGCGGGGTTGTTTGGCAAAGACTTCCGCGAGATCAAACAATTCGGAAATGCGTTCCACCTGAAGGACTCCACACCGCCGAAAGGCCGCCGTCAAAACCTCTTGACGACCCGCTAATGCCCCGGTATGGGATGTGGCCGCCTTAGCCGCAACCTCCGTTTGACCCGCCTTAATCACGACAATGGGTTTACTGAGGGCCACTTCCCGCGCCGCCGACAGGAAAGACCGGGCGTTGCCCACCGATTCCATATACAGCACGATCGCCTTGGTATTGGGGTCATCCCCTAGGTAATAAATTAAATCCCCCCAGTCCACATCCAGCATCGAGCCAATCGAAACAAAAGAACTAAATCCCACATTCTCCACCATGCTCCAATCCAGCACCGCCGTACATAAAGCCCCACTCTGGCTAATAAACCCCAAATTGCCGGGTTTGGCCATCCGACTAGCAAAAGTCGCATTTAAGCCGCTTAGGGGATTCATTAACCCTAAACAATTTGGCCCGATAATCCTTAAATTTCCCCTGGCGATCGCCGCAATTTCCTGTTCTAAGGCTTGGCCCGCCGGCCCCGCTTCCCGAAACCCTGCCGAAATAATAATCACGCCCTTCACCCCAATCTCCACACAATCCTGAATAATTGCCGGGATGGTAGGGGCTGGGGTGGCAATAATTGCCAAATCAATTTCTACCGGAATCTCCTTCAAACTCCCATAGGTCGGAATGCCCAACACATTATTGCGCTTGGGATTCACCGGGAAAATACTGCCTCCAAAGGGATTACTCACCAAATTCCAAACCAATGTCCGTCCCACACTATTGGCCTTATCGGTTGCCCCCACCACCGCCACCGTTTTCGGCGAAAAAATCGGAGCCAGGGGTTGACGGGGAGACCCCAAAAAGTCGTAGGCAGGATCACCCGTTAGATGCGCCAAGGACTGAAACATAAGGATTACCTTCAAAACTGGAATAGAAACCACTTCCCGGTCCGGTGCAACGATGAATCAATCGGAATGAATCCGGAAATCCGTAGGCAATAATCATCGAGTTTGTTAGGGGACGTGAATTTTTCCCTCACCAACCGCCCGAATCCGATTAAGTATTTCTTCTTATATTGTAACGGGAAGCTTTTGTCCCTGAAAGAAATTCGCCGTCAGGGTTTCTCCCAAAACGGGTTGGCCGTTAGACGGGGGGTCAGCTAAAAAGCTAAAGTAAGGAAACAAGCCGCATTAATTTCCGATTGATTTTATGCAAACCCTGGATAAACCGATCCTAACCTCTCCCACTGAATTTGATACAACGATCCATCGTCGTCGCACCCGTCCCGTCAAAGTGGGAAATGTCACCATTGGCGGTGGCCATCCGGTAGTCGTCCAGTCCATGATCAATGAAGACACCCTGGACATTGAAGGCTCCGTTGCGGGGATTCGCCGTCTCCACGAAATTGGTTGCGAAATTGTGCGCGTGACGGTTCCCAGTCTGGCCCATGCCAAAGCCCTAGCGGACATCAAAGCCAAATTGCTCCAAACCTATCAAGCGGTTCCCCTGGTCGCCGATGTGCATCACAATGGCATGAAAATTGCCCTCGAAGTTGCCAAGCACGTGGATAAGGTACGCATTAACCCTGGGCTATACGTTTTTGAAAAACCCAACCCCAACCGTGAAGGATTTACGGAATCGGAATTTGCAGAAATTGGGGAGAAAATCCGGGAGACCTTAGAACCCCTAGTGGTTTCCCTGCGTGACCAGGGCAAAGCCATGCGAATTGGTGTAAACCATGGCTCCCTCTCGGAACGAATGCTATTTACCTACGGTGATACCCCGGAAGGGATGGTGCAGTCGGCGATCGAGTTTCTCAAAATTTGTGAGTCTTTGGATTTCCGTAACCTAGTCATCTCCATGAAAGCCTCTAGGGTGCCGGTAATGTTAGCCGCCTACCGCTTAATGGTGAAACGGATGGATGAATTGGGGATGGATTACCCCCTCCACTTAGGCGTGACGGAGGCTGGTGATGGGGAATATGGGCGCATTAAATCTACCGCCGGTATTGCCACGCTTCTGGCGGACGGGATTGGTGACACGATTCGCGTTTCCCTGACGGAAGCCCCGGAAAAAGAAATTCCGGTTTGCTATAGCATTCTTCAGGCCCTGGGACTCCGGAAAACCATGGTGGAATACGTAGCCTGTCCTTCCTGTGGTCGTACTCTCTTTAACCTAGAAGATGTCTTACACCAAGTCCGGGAAGCCACCAAACACCTGACAGGTTTAGATATTGCGGTGATGGGCTGTATTGTCAATGGCCCTGGGGAAATGGCCGATGCGGATTATGGTTACGTCGGCAAACAAGCGGGTTATATCGCCCTCTATCGGGGTCGGGAGGAAATCAAACGGGTTCCGGAAGACCAGGGCGTGGCGGAGTTAATTAATTT
Organism: Merismopediaceae cyanobacterium; assembly: GCA_035286205.1. Lineage (GTDB taxonomy): Bacteria > Cyanobacteriota > Cyanobacteriia > Cyanobacteriales > Microcystaceae > Woronichinia. The sequence continues at coordinate 7,147 of JAYKIP010000054.1, read as the reverse complement.
AATTAAAGCCGATGGCCGTTGGGTTGATCCTTAACGGTTTGGCTCTGGGTGATCATTCCTCTTTTTCCCAGCGATAAAAACTGATCATCGTGTTGCCATACTGTTTCTGGCGATCGAGAACTAACCCTTCCACCGATCGCCCTTGCCACTGTTTGGGATCATGTTCCACCGCTAACGCTCCCGTGCTTTGCAAAATTCCCTGGGTGGCGATCGCCTGTAACACCGGTAAATAAAGCCCACTGGCGTAGGGCGGATCAAAATAAATCCAATCAAAGCGCGGCCCCGTCCAGGTCTGTAACAAACGGACACAATCCCCGCGCAAAACCTGAAATTCCTGCTCTGTCTTCGCGATCTTTTGCCAATTTTCTTGAACAATGCGGCAAGCTTTCCCCGACTGTTCGATCCCGATCACCACCGTTGCCCCCCGACCCAAGGCTTCCGCTCCCATCGAGCCACTCCCCGCACAAATATCCAACCAGGAACTTCCCTCAACCCCTCGCCAAATATTAAATAGGGCCGTGCGAACTTTAGCCGCCGTTGGCCGAGTCAAAGAGCCAGGCAGTGTTTTTAACGCCCGATTGCCATAAATCCGCATAGCGACGTGCCATTACTGCACAACTAATCTGGAGAAGAATCCTCTCCCCCTCGAATTTCTTCCTTAAAACCCCGCAGGGTTTTCCCTAAAGCACTTCCTAATTCCGGCAACATCCTGGGGCCAAACACCAGACCCACCACCAGCAAAATCACCACTATTTCCGGCCAACCCAGTCCAAACATTTGTCCATCCCAGGAAAAAACACTGTCAGTATAGCAAATCTCGGTAAATCCTTAACAGGTAAGACTTTCCTGAGCCGTTCTTAACGCTTAAAAAATTTCCGTCATCAAAGATTGTTTTAAAATCTCCATCCCTTTTTTCAGACGACGGGACACCGTAATCACACTAATACCCAACTGATCGGCCGTCTCTTTTTGGGTTAAATCATGAAGAAAAACAAATTCTAAAACATGACGAGTGCGGTCTTCCAGCAACGACAACGCTTGATTAAGACGAATTTGATCTTCTTGACTGAGTTGAAAACTTTGATATTCGCTACTCGATAGACAGTCCGCTAAGTTGAGATGACCGTCTTCTTCGTCCCCCACACTCACATCAAGGCTTAGGGGTTCACGGTTTTTCAGAGCCAATTTAATATCTTGCCACTCGCTGAGAGCAATGCCTAACGATTGGGCCATTTCTGAGTCCGTCGGCAGACGATGGCATCTCGCCTGAAAACTAGCCTGTTCCGCTAAAGCCTGTTGTCCCAGTTCTAACCAACGACGGGGAATCCGCACACAATGACCTTTATCCCGTAGGTAATGTTGGATTTCACCGCGAATATAGGGAATCGCAAAGGAACTAAAGGCATGGCCTTTCCCCAGGTCAAAACGCTCGATCGCCCGTAATAACCCCAGACATCCCACCTGCACCAAATCTTCAAAATTTTCCGTGCATTGTTTCCCCCAGTGGTGAGCTTCCTTTCGCACCAAACCCAAATTTAACTCCATAATTTGATTGCGGAGTGATGTACAAGGGGCCTGCCGATAGGATTGCAATAGCCCTAGGGTTTCAGTTTTCAGGGATTCTTTAGCTAAGGTGGTCATGGAAATGCTCTGAATAAATAACCATTCAAGATTCAACAGGAGAAAATCAGCGATCCAGAACTAACAACAAGCGTTAATTTATCGGCTGTAGCTCAAGGATAGGTCACAGTCAACCCGGCCTCCAACGGCAGAATTAACCAGAGTTTACCCGTTCTTAAAAGGATTTTTCCATAATTCTACGGAGACAGCAACACCTTAATCCTGCTGGGGGCTTGTGATCCGGATGCCGGGAAACATTACTTAATTATAGCCCGATACCGGCTTACCTCCGTCTTTTCCCCGACCCCCCGCTTCCGGGTCGCTCCGTGTTTAGCATTTCCCCCTAGTAAGCCCCATTATTATTGGGAAAAAGAACGACACCTAAGGTCTTAATAATGATCCAGAGGTCTAACCAAAAGGTACGGTAATTCACATAATAAACGTCAATTTGTACCCGTTGAGGATAGGGAATATCATTCCGTCCCGACACTTGCCACAGGCCCGTTAACCCCGGCTGAATGGTTAAAACCCGATTGATCCGATTACCGTATTTGTGGAGTTCTTCGGGGACTAAAGGGCGAGGCCCGACCACACTCATGTCTCCCATCAATACATTCCAGAATTGGGGAAACTCATCAAGGCTAGTCAATCGTAAAAATTTGCCAATCCAGGTAATCCGGGGATCATCGCGCAGTTTAAAATCCCGTTCAAATTCTTCCCGTGTCTTGGGACATTTCGCCAACAAGGTCTCTAGGACTTCGTCCGCATTGATCACCATCGTCCGGAATTTAATGCAGTTGAAAGGCCGATGATTCTTGCCCACCCGTTGTTGAATGTAGAAAATCGGGCCAGGGGAACTCATCGCAATCAAGACCGCCAAAAGTAGGTAAAGCGGCGAAAACACCACTAATACCGTTAGAGAAAACACAATATCAAACAATCGTTTGGCGATCGCCCCATCTAAAGCCTCAATCCAAGACCCTCGATAGCGTTTAGGAGAAAACACAGGAGCGACCCCACGCCGTATCAAAGCCTGGGCAGCCTTGACGGGGATCAATCGGCTATTCGCAGTCATCGTACTCCTTCACATCACATCACACCACATAGCCCCCATCATAAAGCCAGATTACCCGAATGGACAAACCCAGCCCGCTAAAGGGGAGATTTGCCGAGGCTCTTAGGAGAAAAAAGCCTGACAACATTGCTCCACAAAATCTTGATAGGACTTTGTAAAGGTTTCTGTCGAGAATTGGATCGCTTGTTGGCGACAACGCTCTGGATTAACTTGATGTTCAAACTGGGAAAAAGTTTCAACACCTTGGACGAGGGACACAGTCGTTTGCTCCGAAAAGAACAGGCCGGTTCCGTTGCCGTTATTGTGCCGTAAATCCTTCACGGTTTCAAGGGCCCCCCCTCTCCCATAGGCAATAACCGGGGTACCGCAGGCTTGGGCTTCCACCAGGGCAATGCCAAAATCCTCACAGGCCGCATAAACAAAGGCTTTCGCTTCGGCCATATATTTTTCTACCACTGAGTTGGGCTGATTCCCTAATAGTTGAATATTGGATTGGGCCAAACTTTGTAAGAGGGGCATTTCGGGCCCATCACCAATCACCACCAGGGGAAGCCCCAGTTGATTAAAGGCCTGCACAATCAAGCGGACTTGTTTATAACTAACCAGTCGAGAAACGGTTAAGTAAAAATCCTGCTTCTGGGACTGAAAGGGAAACCGTTCAATATTGACTGGGGGATAAATGACCTGGGCCTCTCGCCGGTAACACCGCCAAATCCGACGGGCCGTATGACGAGAATTGGCGATAAAATAATCCACCCGATTCGCGGAAATCACATCCCATTGGCGAAGTTGGTGGAGCAAATACCGCGTGACTAGTCCTGGGAGTCCCTGCCCCAACCGACTACTGCGTAAATAGTCAAAGGTCAAATCCCAGGCATAGCGCATGGGCGTATGACAGTAACAAATGTGGAGTTGATGGGGACTGGTTAACACTCCTTTGGCTACGGCGTGGGAAGAGGACAGAATCACATCGTAGTGGCCGAGGTCTAATTGCTCGATCGCCAGGGGCAACAATGGCAAATATTTTTGCACTCCATTTCGTGCCCAGGGCAAATGCTGGAGAAAGGTCGTCCCAATGGTGCGCTGAAACAGGTAACTCTCCGGATTCACCGACTCAAAATCAATGAGGGCATACAGATCGGCCTCTATCTGCTCAAGAATGGCTTGGACGACCAATTCAGAACCGCCGGTAGCCTTGGGGGTCAACCATTCATGCACCAGGGCATAGTTTGTCATGGTTACTGGGTTGCCGACTAAAATTCACTGCCACTGTAGCCATAATTGCCGGCGGCGGCTTCGTTATCCCGCTTAGATCCCAGTAAATCCAAACGCTCCACACGAATCACCGGTTTAGACCGTTCCATGCCGGTGGCGCGATCGCTCCATTTATCAAATCGGAGGGAGCCTTGTACCCCCACTAAACTGCCTTTCTTGACATAGCTGGCGGCCACTTCGGCGGTTTTGCCCCAAATTTCCAGATCGAACCAATCCGGTTCATCACTTTTTTTGGTGGGACGATTAACCGCTAGGGTAAAATTGCAAACCACTTTCCCCGACTCAAAATATTTCACTTCGGGATCGCGGCCCGCCCGTCCGACTAAGGTGACAACGTTCAAACTCATAAATTTTAAGCGACTCCGTTTAAATTTCTTAACAATAAGTAGGGGGTTTGGCCTCAACAGCGATCGCCTGGCATCTAGCTGTTATCAAAAAAACTGGGTTTAAGACCTCCCCCTTCAGGGGGACTTTAGATTACTATTGTAGATGGTCACTGACCCACCCGCGACGATGGAGACATAAAGCCTAACACCAAAGATTGCAAAACTTGCAACGGCGCAGAAAAATCGGTAGACCGGGAAAAGAGGATAGGGCAATGGGCAGTCTATCCCTTGAATCAACCAACACAGTCTTTCTGTTGAAAAGCGACACTTAAGAACCGCAGGGCTTGCGGGGATAGTCTGTGGAGCGAGCGTAAGACCATAAAACTCTTTGAGGGTAGAGGCAGTTGCGAAGAAGCAGAAACCTAAGTCGTGAGGCTTAGGAATCCCTTTCGTTCACGGAAGGGAGTATGTCAATTTAGGAGCAAAAGAGAAAAATCGTAGGAGATCCGCCCCAGGCAATCCCTTACAATAAAAAATAGAAGGGCGTTTTCTCTTGCTATTGTCTCTACTCACCGCTCACCCAATCCTATGTTAATTTGCCCCCAGTGCCACGCCGAGAATCCCAACCGGAATAATTTTTGTCAAAAATGTGGAGTATCCCTCACCCACCATGACTGTCACCATTGCGGAACCAGCGTCCTCCTCAGCGAACCCCACTGTCCCAACTGTGGAGCGGTCACAGGCAAAGTATTAACATTGCTCTTGCGGAACTCCGACTCAACGGCGGCGACCATTCCCTATCCCGAACGCTACGACCACTGCATAGATATTGGCCAACGCTACCGTCTTCTGGCCCAAGAAACCCCTGAAGCTCCCCTCCAAGCCCGCCAGGTTCTCTCTCAACACGTTGTAGATTGTCAGCCCCTCCAACCCTCTGTCCTGAAAATTTTACTCTCCCAACAGACGGACTTTTTGACCCAGTTACCCACTTTGCAAAGCTGGGATGAGAATCCGACTTGGCAAGAATTAAGACTGCCACCGTTGGCGTTTCCCTACTTCAAACTGCGGGATCACAATCCCACCATTCCCGATGTCTATGATGCCTGGTGTGAGGGAAATTACGAGTTTGTCCTGTTGATCAAGAAAACCGCCGCGATCGATTTAGCCAAAATCCTCGCTGAAGAACCCCTACCGCCCCTACAATTGCTTTTTTGGATTAATCAGACCCTCTCTCTCTGGGAACTCCTAAGTCCTCTCCAAATGACCCAAAGTTTGTTAGTCGCCGACAATCTGAACGTTGATGAAGACCAGAATTTATGTCTAGGGCAATTGCTGGACAATGGAGCCGAACCGCCTACTTTGGCCCAATTAGGTGAGCAATGGCAAACCTGGTTAGCCCAGCCGCCCCAAAGTCCTCCCGACTCGCTCCAAACGGTATTACAACAGATCCGTGATGAAACCCTCAAAACCCCGGCCGACTGCAAGCTACAGTTGGAAACCCTGATGACTCAATTAGACCCCCTCCAGGAGTTAGAGACGGTAACGGTATCAGAAGTATTTGACCTAGAACTGTTGGAAGAAGATTGGGGCAGTAGTCCCCCCAGTACCTTGCCCGATGCCAATACGACCCGTCAAGTCGAGCTAGATGATGTGCCAACGGCGGTCTTACCGATGCAGTTAGTGAGCTTGAACGATTCTGGTTATACGGATCGCGGTCGTCAGCGGCCCCACAATGAAGATTATTTTGGCATGACCACTGATAGCCGTACCCAACGCAATAACCAAGGGCGGGGCGTGGAGGCCAAAGGGTTATACGTGGTGTGTGACGGGATGGGCGGTCATGCGGCGGGGGAGGTGGCCAGTCAAATGGCGGTCAATACTCTCCAGGAATTTTTCCAGGAACATTGGCAAGACCACTTACCCAGTGCTGAGACGATCGCCGCCGGGGTATTACTGGCCAATGATGCTATTTTCGGTATCAATCAACAAAATGCGAGTTCGGGTAGTGGACGGATGGGAACGACCCTGGTGATGGCCCTGGTGCAAAATACCAAGGTGGTGATCGCCCATGTGGGGGACAGTCGTATTTATCGCATCACCCGCAAAGGGGGCATAGAACAGATGACCATTGATCATGAGGTGGGTCAACAGGCGATCCAACACGGTTTAGACCCCAAAATTGCCTACGCTCGTCCCGATGCCTATCAGTTAACTCAAGCCCTGGGCCCCCACGATAGCCAATATATTCACCCCGATATTCGTTTCTGGGATGTGGAAGAGGATACCCTAATCCTGCTCTGTTCCGATGGGATTTCCGACAATGAACTCATCGAAGAAAACTGGGAAAACCAATTATTACCTCTCCTCAGTTCCAGTCAAGATGTGGAGCGCGGTCTGCGTAAATTCATGGAATTTGCGAACGAGCATAATGGTCACGACAATTTAACCGGGGTGTTAGTGCGTTTAAAAGTCGCTCCCCAAGTCCCTATTAACCTGTGGTAAGCTCTCGATCAGCCTAAATTTTGACCGGATGCCCCCCTTTTCCCCCATACCCTGCGATGAAGCTCTATCTAATACGCCATGGCATTGCCCTAGACCCCCGCAATGATCTACCGGATGAACAGCGTCCCTTAACTCCCCAAGGTCAGGCCAAAACCCAGAAAGTCGCCCAACGTTTGCACCAACTAGGACTGCAATTTGACCGCATCTTGACCAGTCCCCTGGTTCGGGCCCAACAAACGGCCCAGATCCTCCTAGAACAGGGTCTCAGCGATCGCCTAGAAACCCTTGAAGCTTTAGCCCCTGGGGGAAATATCCAGGACTTTTGCCAAAGCCCCATGACCCCGGATAC
>JAYKIP010000053.1:0-4252 GCA_035286205.1 Merismopediaceae cyanobacterium | reverse complement strand
TGACCAGCCCGGCCAACTCTGCGATCGCACCTATCTCCCCGCCCCCGACCTCGCCGCTAAATTACGGGAAACCCAGACCCCTTTATTTGCCCTAGAAGCCCAGCGATCGCTGTTGGATTTCGATATTGTAGGCTTTAGTTTAAGTTACGAACTAGGGGCCACCAATATTTTAGAAATGTTGCAGTTAGCCCAGATTCCCCTCACCTGGCAAGAACGCGCTAACGGTCATTACCCCTTAATTTTTGCCGGAGGCCAAACGGCGACATCTAACCCAGAACCCTACGCCGAGTTTTTTGACTTCATGGTTTTAGGAGATGGAGAAGACGTTTTACCGGAAATTGGCCAGGCTTTTATTGAATTTTATTCCAGTGGAACAGGTATCAGTGGGACAGGCATCTTGCCTGTAGATAACGCAAAAACTAAAGAAGCCCTGTTATTAAAACTAGCCCAAGTTCCAGGGGTTTATGTTCCCCAGTTTTATCAATGCTTAGACAATAACGCCGTTGTTCCTCTGCGTCCCGATGTGCCTAAACGCATTTTACGCCGGGTGGCGACCCCTCGACCGGCATACTCTATTGGGCTGGTTCCCTATGTGCAGACCATCCACGATCGCCTCACCATTGAAATCCGACGGGGTTGTACCAGGGGATGTCGGTTCTGTCAGCCGGGAATGTTAACCCGACCGGCTAGGGACGTGGAACCGGAACAAGTGGTAAATGCCATCGAAAAAGGGATTCAAGAAACCGGTTATAACGAATTTTCCCTGTTATCCCTCAGTTGCTCGGATTATCTAGCGTTACCAGCCCTGGGCATCGAAATTCGCAATCGTTTACAGGATTACAACATTTCTCTCTCCTTACCCAGTCAACGGGTGGATCGCTTTGATGAAAACATTGCCCATATTATCGGCGGCAATCGTCAAGGCAGTCTCACCTTTGCCCCGGAGGCGGGAACCCAACGGTTACGGGATGTGATTAATAAAGGGCTAACCAATGAAGAGTTATTAAGGGGCATTAAAACTGCCGTTGACCAGGGCTGGGATAAGGTCAAACTGTACTTTATGATCGGATTGCCGGGAGAAACCGATGAGGATGTGATCGGCATTGTGGAAACGGTGCGCTGGTTACGGAAATCCTGTCTGCGACCCAAACGCAAGCCCCTCGAATTTAACCTGACTATTTCCAATTTCACCCCCAAACCCCATACTCCCTTCCAATGGCATAGCGTTTCCACCCGTGAATTTATCCGCAAACAGGAGTTACTGAAAGCCGAATTTAAGGGAATGCGGGGCGTTAAGGTGAACTATACCGATGTGCGTCTCTCGGCCATGGAGGATTTTGTCGGTCGGGGCGATCGCCGGTTAGCGTCAGTGATTAAACGAGCCTGGGAATTAGGGGCGGGCATGGATGCCTGGTGGGAAAATCTCGCCCAAGCCTACGGAGCCTGGGAACAGGCCATTCAAGAGTCGGGGTTAACCTGGCAATACCGTCGCATCGAACAGGGCGAATGGAGTTTTGGCGACCAACCGGAGCAGGTGGAAAATCCCTACGATTTACCCTTACCCTGGGATCATTTGGATACCGGCATTGACAAACGCTGGCTCCAAAAGGATTTACAGAAAGCCCTCGACGCGGCAACGGTTCCCGATTGTTCCTTTGACGGCTGTTCCGCCTGTGGGGTCTGTGGGCCGGAATTTGGCCATAATGTGATTGTGCCTCCCCCGCCTATCCCAGCATTTCAGGGAGAATTTAAACCCAATACCGAACGGGTGCAACGCTTACGGGTTACGTTTGGCAAAGTGGGGTCTATGGCTCTGGTGAGTCATTTGGATTTGGTGCGGTTATTTGATCGCTTAGTGCGCCGGGCCGCCTTACCCATTGCCTTTACGGGAGGCTTCCATCCCAAACCCCGGATGGCGATCGCCAACGCCTTACCCCTGGGGGCCACCAGTAGTGGTGAGATGATGGATTTTGAATTAACCCAACGTTTAAGTCTGGAAGAATTTACCGAACGATTAACCGCCGTTTGTCCCCCGGAGTTACCCATTTACCAGGTGACCGAAATTGATCTGAAAGCTCCTTCGGCTTCTGCCTTATTAGCCTGGGCCGACTACCAAATTCAAGTGCAATCAGACACCCTTTACCCCGTCAGTCAATGGCAAGCCTGGATTGAGCAAATTTTAGCCAGTCAGGAAATTTTATTACACAAGAAAACCAAATCCGGTAAACCGAAAACCATTAATTTACGGGAACAACTTTTTGCCTTAACCCTGGAAAATTTAGGCGATCAGCCCACCGATTTTGTGACTTTGCAGTACCGGGGTAGCTGTCGCAATGATGGGACATTATTACAACCAGAGCATATTATTTATTTGCTAGAACAGGTGGCTCATCAAAAATTTCAGTTAAAGAAAACCCATCGGCAACAAATGGGCTTAGGGGCTGAGGTTCTCTGTGTCGCCTAGGCTAATTTTCTGAAGTCTGGAATGAGTTGAAAGACCTAGGAAGCCGAGGCCAGAATGGCATTTTGAGCGCGGCGGAGTAACCAATCAAACCGAGATTGAGCTAACGACAGATCACTTTCAATGGCCGGGGGCATTTCCGCACTACTGGAATTGAGGGTTTTGCCCAGATCAAATTCCGTGAGAACTCCCCGTAAACGACTCGACAGAAACAAGGCGATCGCCCGATAGAACCGCGACGAAAAGCCAATATCCTGATGTAAACGAGTAGCCAATTCCTGACGAGAAAGCGAGAGAACTACCGACGGTTCAACGGTTTCAATGGTCGCAGAAGGAGGATAGCCATCCACAAAGGACATTTCGCCAAACACTTCACCCCGTCCGAGGGTCGCCACTTCCTTGCTACTGCCCAGGACAGTGACCGAGGCCACCACACTCCCTTCAAAAATAATGTAGAGAAAATTGGAGGGTTCGCCTTCTTGAATCAAGACGGTTTCGGGGGCAATGCGTTCAATGGCCCCATGGGTGACAATCCAATCAAGGTCATCATCATTGAGTTCACCAAAAAGGTAAAGGACTTTCTGCATGGGCTACTCAGGGTGCGGTGCGGCTAATCATCCCTCAATTATAAGGGGGAACGGAAGGGTTGCTATTGACTCCCAGGTTTTCAGAGTAACCCTAATTTTTGCAGGGCTTGGGTGGCGGCGGCTTTGGTAGCATCCTGTTTGCGAGAACCGTGACCCATTCCGTAGAGTTGGCCTTGAATTTTGACTCCACAGGTAAATTCCTTGGCGTGATCGGGGCCGGTTTCTTCTATGACGAAATATTCGGGGAGTTCTTGATAATGGGTTTGGGCCCATTGTTGCAGTTGGTTTTTCACGTCCAGAAAGGCATTTTGCGCGGGGGGGATGGAGGGGGTCGTTAGGTCTTCTAGCACTGATAGGAGTAAGGACTGTAAAAAATTTCTGACGCAATCCAAGCCCTGGTCGAGGTATAAGGCTCCAATGTAGGCTTCAAAGGTGTCACTTAATAAAGAGGAGTTATTCCGTTCTCCATTTTTTTCGGCTCCTTTCCCCAGACGCATCAATTCTCCGATGTTTAACAGGCGGGCAAATTGGGCTAGTTGGGCTTCATCTATTAATTGCGATCGCAGTTGGGTCAATTCGGCTTCGCTGTAGTTGGGATAGTATTGGTAAAGAAAATCGCCAACGGTAAAATTAATCACCGCATCTCCCAGAAATTCTAGGCGTTCGTTATCGGCAATACCCGGATTTTCATTGCGACAGGAACGATGAGTAAACGCCTTCACTCTTAACTTTTCATTGTTAATTTCAGGTAATTGTAAATATGAATATTTTTTTCTACTAACCATGATTATTAATATTTTTACTAGGTTGATGATATTAAAAAAATTATAGACTTACTTTCTCAAGGATCGCTAGATATTCATTTCATAATAGGCGAATCTGAGACGCTTCGAGTTTTAAAAGCCAGTAGAGACATAATTATTTTACATCTCTACTATTATATCGCTAAGAGTTACAAAAAACAAGTTAAAATCAAAAATCGAGGGTAACTTGTTCCATCACCTTGATATAAACTTGAGGATGTGATGTCTGAAAACCTTCTTGAAAAATGGAAGGCGGAAACTTTTCCAGAATAGATTTTAGGGTCATATTCTTTAAGCTCTGGCATCCTGTGAGTTCAAGAAGAACTTGAGCATCAATTTTGTTGCCTCGTTTTTGATTACAAGGTTTACAAGCCAATCGAAGATTAAGCAAGTTATTTGAA
>JAYKIP010000052.1:0-4617 GCA_035286205.1 Merismopediaceae cyanobacterium | reverse complement strand
GTATTTAAACAGTCTAATCTGAGGGCTTCTTCGAGGGCTAATTCTAAATCGAGGGGAAATTTTTTGAGGGTTTGCACTTGGGCGGCGGCATCTAAATATTTAGATAAACTGCGGGCCGAACTGGTTAATTGTTTGACGGTATCCACATCCGGGCTGGCGGCCACTTCCTGTTGTAGGGAGGTTAAATGCGTTTCGGGTAATTTTTCCAGTTCTTTGACCAAGGGGGCTAAATGACGGGAGGGTAAACTTCCTTCGGCGGCTTTTTCTTTAACTTCATCGGGTAACAATTCCGAACTCATGGCTGTCCATTCATCGGCTAATTGTTTGACTTCTCGCCGGGTAATGCGATCGCCGTTGTGGGCCGCTTCCGAGACTAATTTTTGCACTTCAGGAGCCGATTTAGCCGTTTCAATAAAAGCCCGTTTGCTAAAATGATTAATGGATTGGGGATCGAGTTGACCTTCCGCTAATAAAGTATCGGCACTGTTGGCTAATTGGATTAACGCATAGGCCTGACTTTTGGTGATTTCCCGTTGCTTTAACCAGTTGAGAAACCCGGTTCCTCGTCCGTCTCCTCCGACTTTTTCCCGATCGCGGATGGCCCGCAGAATCCGACCCCGCCAAATTTCCGTTTGTAGATCAAAGCGATCGCAGATTTGCCAATAATTATCTAATTGGTCTTGAAATTCATGCTCTTGGAGGGTTTCATCCTGGGGATCGGGCAAGGCAAAATGCAAATCCGTCGGCAGTTCTAACGCGGCCACAATATCTTCGGAGGAGGGAGCAAGCTGAACCATAGTAAATTAGAAAAGGGAACCATCCGAGGCGATCGGACAATCTCTAAGAATACCACAGCCCTTTTGGGTTACTCAGTCTCTTTTTTTGTCTCTATTACCTTTTATGCCTAATCTCAGTCTTTGCATGATCGTTCAAAATGAAGCGGCCAATTTACCGCAATGTCTTGAGAGTGTGAAGGGTTGGGTCACGGAAATGGTGATTTTCGACACGGGTTCCCAGGATAATACGGTGGCCATTGCCCAGGGTTACGGTGCCAAGGTGATTGTCGGCCAATGGTCAGAGGATTTTTCCCAGGCTCGCAACGAGGCGTTAAAAGCGGTGTCCGGGGATTGGGTCTTAGTCCTCGATGCCGATGAGCGGTTAAATCCCAAAATGCAGGAACGGATTCACCAGGCGATCGCCAATGACCAAACCCTGGTGATTAATTTACTTCGTCAGGAAATCGGGGCCTCTCAATCTCCCTATTCTTCCGTTTCTCGGTTGTTTCGCCGTCATCCCCAAATCTACTTTAACCGTCCCTACCACGAAACCATTGATGATAGTGTGCTGGCCCTCTTAAAACAGGAACCCCAATGGCAAATTTTGGATTTACCTGGCGTAGCAATTCTACACAGTGGCTATCGTCCTGATGTCATTCAAGAGCGGGAAAAAACGCAACGGGCCGAAAAACTCTTAGAAAAAGCCTTAGCGGCTAATCCCCAGGATGCCTACCTTTGCAGTAAATTAGGTGCTCTATATCTCCAATTAGGCAAGGAAAAAGAGGGATTAAAATTATTAAAACAGGGATTAAAAAGTAATCAAGCTCAGGCACCGGTTCGCTTTGAACTACATTATCACCTAGCCAATGCCTACAACCGCCAAAATAAAGGGGAACTGGCTCTCAAGCATTATACGAAAGCCATCAATGAACCCATTTTATTACCCTTAAAACTGGGAGCTTTAAATAATTTAGGGGCGTTATATCATCAACAGGGCAATTTACCTGAAGCCCAAAAAGTCTGCGAAGCCGTGATTCAAATTGATCCGACTTTGGCCATCGGTTACTACAATTTAGGGATGGTCTATAAATCTCAAAATCGGTTATTAGAGGCCATCAAAGCCTATCAAAAAGCTATTGAGTTAAATCCCCAGTCTGCCGCCGCCCATCAAAATTTAGGGGTTGCCACCTTTAAGGCGGGTTTACTCCCAGAAAGTCTGACGGCCTTCAAAACGGCGATCGCCCTTTATGAACAACAACGAAATCCAGAAGCGGATAAACTGCGTAAGTCCCTGGAAGAAATGGGGATGATTTAGGGGCAGAGTGTGAGTTTTTCCCAACTACGCTAAAATTTTGATATAAGATTAAGGCTAAAATCCCCTAAGCCTTTTACCCCAAGACTGTGACTTTTTTCAATGCTTCCCGATCCCGTGCTAATTGCTGTCCTTTCTCTGCTAGGTTAAAACATCCCAACAATCCCCGGAGGTATCCCCTCAATGGGGTGAGTTATGCCTAGTTTGTCTTGAGAGAAACGTTAAAGCCTTTAGGAGAATGCCATGTTACACCGCAAGATTTATCAATTTTGTACCGATGGTCAGGAAGTATGTCTCTACTTGCGGGATCAGCAACGCTGGATTGAGAATGCCCGGATTATTGCCCTGGAAGGGGATCTCGTAACCATTCGCTATGAAACCGAAGAGGATGACGAGGTGAGTTCCTGGGAAGAGATGGTGCGTTTAGAAAGTGTAGGGGCCGTGAGTCGTAAGTTGGCTTCGGTGTCGCGGGTGAACACGGAAATTCTGGTGTCGGATGAATGCCCGGAGTCAGAGCAAATTTATGCCCATTCTCCAGAAGCCAATCCCGATGATGACGAGACGGATGGGGACTAGCCCTAGGACGGATGCTCAACGGCGTTTTTTGATCGCGCTATTGCCTCCCCAAGAGGTACAAGCCATTGCTTGGCAATTTAAACAGGAATTGGCTGAGGTTTACCAGAGTTATGCGGCCCTGCGATCGCCCCCCCATGTGACTTTACCGCCTCCTTTCCAGTGGTCTGAATGTTAGACAGTGAACAAATTAAAGCTCAGGCTAAAGTGATCGGTTTTCATTTAGTGGGAATTGCTTCCGTCACCGAAGAAACGGCGATCGCCGACTCCCCTTTACAAGCCTGGTTAGACCGGGGTTATCAAGCGGACATGGACTGGATGGCTAACCCCAAACGCTTTGATATTCGCCGCTGTTTACCGGGGGTTAAATCGGTCATTGCCCTAGCCTTAAACTATTACACCGAGCAGGAACGTCCAGAGGGAAAAGACTATGCCAAAATCTCTCGCTACGGTTGGGGTAGGGATTATCATAAAGTGATGACCCGCTACCTGAAAACCCTGGATCGCTGGTTACATCAACAGGAACCCACAATCCAAACCCGTTACTATGCCGATACTGGGCCAATTCAGGATAAAGTATGGGCGCAACGAGCCGGCTTAGGTTGGATCGCCAAAAATGGCAATGTGATTACGAGGGACTACGGCAGTTGGGTCTTTTTGGGGGAAATTTTAACCACCCTGGATCTCACGCCTGACCCGACCCACACGGCCCACTGTGGAACCTGTCAACGGTGTATCGAAGCCTGTCCGACCCAAGCGATTCCCCAACCCTATGTGGTCAATGCCCATCGTTGTATTGCTTATCATACTATCGAAAATCGGGCAGAAGATTTACCCCCTGAAATTAAACCCCATTTACAAGGTTGGGTGGCCGGTTGTGACATTTGCCAAGAGGTTTGTCCCTGGAATGAGCGTTTTGCTAAACCGACCGATATTAGCGATTTCCATCCCTATCCCCAAAATATTGCGCCAAAACTGGTAGAATTAGCAAAGATTAGCGATTCAGATTGGCGATCGCAGTTTCCTGCTTCGGCATTACGACGCATCAAACCAATGATGTTAAGACGCAATGCTTTAGCTAATTTAAAAGAGGAATCTCAGTGAAAGTTCTCAACCCAATTTCTGATTTATACACTTTTTTGGCTCAAAAAACTGTTATTTCTACGAATATCTCTTGACTCACAGAGATAGAATCGTCATTGGTAGAGAAATGTTAATCAAAGATAGGTTGGCAATCAAAACAATTAAGCAATACTTTTTGTCTTTGTAATGAGCATACCTAAAACTTAACTTCAACCTTTAGGCTATTTTTCCGTCTTTTGTAACCCTCTAACCATGACAATCAAGGCTCTTCTCTTTGACTTTGATGGAACCATTGCCGACACCCATGACGCTTCCCTAGCGATTGTTAACAGGCTTGCTCCCCAATTTGGTTATCCCACTATTGATGACGAACAACTCAAGATTCTTAAGCGATCGCACTACATAGAAGTGTTTAAATATCTTGGTATTTCGCGGTTAAAACTCCCGTGTCTAGTGAAACAAATCAAAAAAGAACTCAATCAAGAAATTGCTAATTTGAAAGTTTATCCGGGGATTGATATTGTCCTAAATTCTCTACGAAACCAGGATTATTTTTTAGGAATTATTACCTCCAATTCCCAGGAAAATGTTTTGACTTTTCTTCAAAATAATCATCTGGATCATTTATTTGATTTAGTGCATTCCGGGACAACGTTGTTGGGCAAACATAAAATTCTTAAGCGAGTGCTACGGCAACATCATCTGAAGGCCAATGAAGTCATGTATATTGGTGATGAAACGAGGGATATAGAAGCGGCGAAAAAAAGTCATATTTCTATTGTATCAGTGGGATGGGGATTTAATGCTCCCGAATTGTTAGAGAAATATCATCCGAATTTTTTGATTGAAACTCCCACAGAATTACTCCAAATT
>JAYKIP010000051.1:0-3979 GCA_035286205.1 Merismopediaceae cyanobacterium | reverse complement strand
GTTAAGGGTTAGACAAGCTTAACCGCGTAATTTTTGCGCCCAAACCTTGGTCGGGAGACCCCAAATATAAATGAAGCCTTCGGCCGCTTTGTGGTCAAATTGGTCTTCCATGCCGTAGGTGGCTAAGTCCGCATCATAGATGGAGTAATCCGATCGCCGACCGACCACTTTGGCGGTGCCTTTAAAGAATTTGACCCGTACCATCCCTGTAACGCGCTCCTGGGTTTTCAAAATGAACGCATCCAGGGATTCTTTGAGGGGACTATACCAAAGCCCTCGATAGATTAACTGGGAATAAATTTCCTCCACCGAGTTTTTATAGTGGGTAACATCGGCGGTCAGGGTCAAGCTTTCTAGATCCCGATGGGCATCAATTAACACCAGCAGGGCCGGGGCTTCGTAAATTTCCCGTGATTTAATGCCCACCACCCGGTTTTCGATCATGTCTAAGCGACCAACTCCATGGTTACCGGCAATGTCATTTAAACGGCTGACGAGGGCCACTGGGTCTAAGACCACCCCATTTAAGCTGACGGGAATGCCTTTTTCAAAACCAATTTCAAGGTATTCCGGCTCGTTGGGGGTATCGGCGATCGCCTTAGTCATCAAATAAATTTCTTCCGGCGGTTCGGTCATCGGATCTTCCAGGGGGCCTGCCTCAATACTGCGACCCAACAGGTTCCGGTCAATACTGAAAGGAGAGGATTTTTTCACCGGGGATTCTACGCCAAATTTTTCGCCGTAGGCGATCGTCTCTTCCCGACTCATTTTCCATTCCCGGGCCGGGGCCAACACCTTCAACTCTGGGTTTAAGGCCATGATGCTAATATCAAAACGCACCTGGTCATTCCCTTTACCGGTGCAACCATGGGCTACAGCATCGGCTCCGTACTTTTCAGCCGCTTCCACCAGCATTTTGGCGATCAAGGGACGTGCTAACGCCGTCGAAAGGGGATAACGGTTTTCGTAGAGGGCATTGGCCTGGATCGAACGAAAGGCATAATCCGTCACAAATTCTTCTTGGCCGTCCACCACCAAGGATTCCACTGCCCCACAACGCAAGGCTTTTTCTTGAATGGGGCCGAGTTCATCCCCTTGCCCTAAATCCGCCGCGAGGGTAATTACTTCTTTGACTCCCCATTCATGGATAAGGTAGGGAATACAGACGGAGGTATCCACACCCCCCGAATAGGCTAAGACGACTTTGTTGGCACGACCCATAGCTGATTGATCCTGAAAATGACTAACGCGCTATTTTATCAGGTATCCGAAGGGCGATCGGGGAACTCCATCTAGAAATCTTGACTTCTGAGCTTGCTGGAAGGAACCGCCAAAGTCGGAAAAATCTGAGACAATGGCCCTAGTGTTTTGGAAGATTATCACGATGGTAGATCGCCAACGACCGATTGAGATCGCCCCCTACATTGACCAGGCTTTGCTAGATCCCTTAGCTACCTTTGACCAGGTGGCCCAGGTCTGTGCCCAGGCCGAACAATACCATTTTGCGGCGGTTTGTCTTTATCCCACCTTGGTGAGGCAGGCGGTGAAGTGTTTAAGCAGTAAACAAGTGAAGGTCTGTGCCGTGATTGGTTTTCCAACGGGAGCGCATACTGCCAGCGTGAAACTCTACGAAGCCCAGGAGGCCGCGGAGGGGGGAGCCACGGAATTAGATGTGGTGATTAATCAAAGTTGGTTAAAAATGGGGCGATCGGAGGAGCTTTATCAAGAAATTGCCCAGATTGTGGCGGAAACCGGGCAAACCGTCAAAGCCATTTTAGAAACCCCCCGGTTAAATGATAGTGAAAAGCGATTAGCGGCGGAAATTTGTATGGATGCCGGGGCTAGTTATCTGAAAACCTGTACGGGATGGTTCGGAGGCGCGACGGTGGCGGATGTGCGTTTTCTTGACGAGATTACCCAGGGGCGAGTGGGTATTAAAGCATCGGGAGGGATTCGTACCCTAGAACAGGCTTTGGCGTTGGTGGAAGCCGGGGCCACCCGTTTGGGAACTTCCAGGGGAGTGGAATTAGTCAAAGAACAGACGGCAGAGCGTTAAAAATTCTGGGCTAAGGCCCTAAAATAAAACCGCCACTGAGGGGTTGGCGGCTATCTAGCAATCGGAGGGTGATATTGACTTTATGTCTTGCCTTTAGGTTAAGGCCGATGCCGAGGGAATTATGTAATCTAAGTAACAGAATTTACGGATTTTTCAGGCTTTACGGCGTAGGCGTGTAAGGGTTCCTTGATAAAACGAATATAAAAATGTTTGAAGGTGGAACGCAGTACCCTGGGTAAACCAAAGTCAATGGGCATCAGGGCTTCGGGGAGTTTCCAGTCGGTCACCACGAGGTCACGGGGATGGGCCAACGGAAAGTCCATCTGGGTCAAGTCGGCACTCAGTCCTAGGCGTTGTTGGGCCGCAAGAGTGGGAACCAGAGCCGGATCAATTTGTAAAAGTTCGGCGATCGCCCAGTCCAGAGCAAACACATCCGTAGAAGCCCCTAAGAGTCCGAGTTCCCTGGGTTCGCCATTCATGGGGCCATTGCCCTGATGAGCCATAACCGCATCCAAAATGGTCAGGGTCGGGTTAATGGCCTTGGCGGTTTCCACTAACATTTCTCCGAAACGTGCCGCATCTTTACCGGCTTCCATGTGCCACCAGGCCTTCATTTTGCCGGGAACACAGCCAAAGAGATTTTTAACCCCCAGGGTCATGGTTAATTGGGCATGGGATTTGAGTTTGGGTAAATTAATCACCACATCGGCTTCCATGGCTTCCTTCGAGAGCCGCAGATGATGGAAACTGTCGCTTTCTGTCCGGTAGCGATCGCCGCTAAATTCCACAATGGGAACCCCTAGGGGTTCTAAAAAGGGCAAATACCCATTATTTTCGGCCACGCCCCTGGCGGAACCAAAGGCCGGGCTATCCCCCAAAAACGGTTTGCCGCCGACTTCCATCACCATTTCTGCGACTACGGCCACCAATTCCGGACGGGTAATACATTCTCGCCCCGGATGACTGCCCGTCAGTAAATTCGGCTTTAACAAAACGCGATCGCCCGGTTTCACCAGGGTTTCCAGACCCCCGAAAGGAGCTAACAAAGCCAGTAAAGCCTCCCGGAGCAAAGGGCGATCATAGGAGGAGGCCCTCAACAAACTAACAGTCGTGGTCATAGGTTTAGCAAATAGGACACAACAGCCAAGCCGCACACAGCCCAGCACCTTCAGAATCAATCCTGAGACTGCCTAATATCTTAGCGAAAGTCTAACGCCCGTCAATTCCCGCTTTGTTACTATTTTGTTTGTGCCCCAGGGTGCATAAAATCCCGTAATTCAGCGATCGTTGCGACACACAAGCCGGGTAAGATAACGGTCTGCTCGGCTTCCCCATTAATCCTCAGCCACATTGACGAGACGGCTCAACACCTTCTAACCAAAGAGAATCGTCATCTAAACGGTAGCGGGGGGCAAGAACGCGGGCTTGAGTCAGGGCGTTACTAAGTATAATTGCTGTATAGATTTGCTAAAATCTTTGTGGGTAACGATTACCTGTCTGCCGATAGGATTGTAGTGACCTCCCCCTGGAAAGCAAGGAAACTTCACAAAATATTAAAAAACTAGGGCTTTTTGCTTCGACAGGATTAAGTTTTGTAACGGAACTGTCGGAAGACTGAAAATCTTTGGGATGCTGAAAGGGTCTGATGGGCAAATAGTCCCTCGTAATCAGTGTCCCATTTCCCTCGGTTAGGGATTGACCCCAAAAAGGAGATGTAATGATGACTTTCTTAATGAAACAACAACCGGATTCTACGACAAATCCCAGCGAAAACAAAATCAAGGGCATCATTGATAGTTTTCTGGAAAGTTTTCATGATGCGGTTGAGGATCTTTCTGCTCTAGAAGTCAATACCATGATTGTGTCGGAGATCAACGGGTTAAAATTCAATCCTGAAAATGCTTATCGGGCTTTGTATGATCT
>JAYKIP010000050.1:0-3427 GCA_035286205.1 Merismopediaceae cyanobacterium | reverse complement strand
CCTAGCAATGGATTTACATAACTATGTAGCTATTAAAATACGATTTCTAGGAACCCATGGTTGCAACGCTCTCTCAATCCCCTGGTATGGAGTTAAAGGCGGGTATCAAGACCCCAGCCAAGGAAACCATTCTCACTCCCCGCTTTTATGTCACCGATTTCGATGCAGCGGCCAACTTGGATTTGTCGTCCCAGGAGGAAGAGTTGCAGGCGATGTTAACGGAAATGCGGAATGATTATAATCGCCATCATTTTGTCCGGGATGAGAATTTTAAGGCTTCCTGGGATCATTTAGATGCCGATGCGCGTCAGGGCTTTGTTGATTATTTAGAGCGTTCCTGTGTTTCCGAGTTTTCTGGATTTTTGTTATTTAAAGAGTTATCGCGCCGTTTAAAAGAGCGTAGTCCTTTGTTATCGGAAATTTTTCATCTGATGGCCCGGGATGAGGCCCGTCATGCCGGTTTTCTGAATAAGGCGATGGCGGATTTTAATTTGTCGTTAGATTTGGGACAGTTAACTAAAAGCCGTACCTATACATTTTTTCCCTTAGAGTGGGTAATTTACACGGTTTATCTGTCGGAAAAAATTGGTTATTGGCGATATATTATTATTTTCCGTCATTTAGAAAAACACCCGGAAAATAAATTTTATCCGCTTTTCAATTATTTTGAAAGTTGGTGTCAAGATGAAAATCGCCATGGGGATATTTTCAAGGCTTTACTGCGATCGCAGACGAGTATGTGGAAAGGTTGGCAGGCCCGTTTCTGGAGTCGTTTTTTCCTGTTGAGCGTGTTTGCTACCCATAGCATCACCGTTCACGAACGCACCAATTTCTATGATTCTTTGGGGATTGATGCTACCGAATTTGACAAGGAAGTGATTCGTAAAACCAATGAAACTTCAGCCCGTGCTTTTCCAACGGTATTAGATACGGAACATCCTGATTTTTATCCGCGTTTACAGAAGTGCTGGGAGGCTAACGCCCATATTTCCCGCATTAATGACAGCGATCGCCCTGGTTGGGTCAAATTCTTACAAAAGTTACCGTTACAATTCGGTATTTTTGGTCATTTATTCCGCTTATTTCTGATTAAGCCCATTGATGCAGAAGCGACTAGGGCAATGGTTATGTAGTTTTAGGCGTGAGTTGATCTTGGTTTAGGCTCTTCCTCGGTGGCTATCCGGCGATCGGGGATTTTCCTCGTTATGGCTCAATCAGCCGTTTTTTTTGCCGTTGGCGGTGTTGACATTTTTTTACCGGCTTTTTTATTAGTGGGTTTGGTGCATCCCTTTTGGCGATTTTCCCTCAATTCGGCTTGGTTAATTTTGGGCAGTACGGCGATCGGTTGGTTGACCCAGACCTATTAATGATGCTTAATCAATGGATTTTAAGATGGATGCTAACACTTTTTGATGTTGTCGCGTTTGTTCCATCAAGGTTTGTCTCGTTTCCATCGTTAAAGCCTTCTGCTGATGATAATAGTCTTGCCAGGTTTGACTAATTACCTCTGGATCGCTGGGCAAATTCTCTAATTCGTACCCCGGCAGATTCACCTCCGCCATTAAACGACTTACCTTGGGGTCATAACTCAAGGCAAAACTAGGACTGCCCTCCGAAGCCGCCATAATTAAACTGTGCAAGCGCATTCCAATGGTGAAACGCACCCCCCGAAACAGGGCTTTTAAGTCTCTGGGATCATCCCGTTGCACAATTTCCCCGGTCTGGGGCGGTAACTGAGCCAAAATTCCCTCGGCAATGGCTAAATCCTGGGAAGCCTGGAAGGGAATCAAAACCAGATAGGTCTGGGTTAAGCGTTGAAACTGGATAAGAGCCTGGGTTAAGACCTGGAGGCGATCGCCGGTTAACGTCCGATGACGACGCAAATTCACCGCAACGGTAGAAGGGGGAAAGGTCGGATGATCGGAAGAACTGGCCAATAACCACACCGGATCCGGCGCGATGAGAGGGTCTAACCGCCAACGGTGCAGTAATTGGGCCGAAGCTTGATCCCGCACACTAATTCCCTGACAACGCCCCAGAACGAAACGGGTTAACCCCTGGGTCACCGGATGATTTAACGGGCCAATACCCTGGGCCCAGGCAATGGTTTTTAAGCCCAACAGTTGAGCCAACAGCATCAAGCCCCCATAGTAGAAAGGACTCGCCAAACTGCTCACATCCTGCATCAAACTGCCACCGCCCCAGATAAAAACATCGGATTGACGCAGAACTGCTAGGATTTGCCCCCAGTCCCGATTTCCAACACTTTTCACCCCGTATCGTTGGCTGGTCATGGCCGGATTAGCCGAAAGGGCGATCGCCTCCACCCCTGCTGGTAATAATTGCAATAAGGTTACCAGGAGAGCCTCATCCCCCCCATTGTCCTGACCGTAATAACCACAGATAACCGCCCGCATTCCCATCTCCTAGAGCGAAGAAGCCGTATCGGGAGCCACATCAACCCCCTTTTGGGGAATTAACTGATGTAAGGAATCCAACGATAAACCGGCTTCATGACTAGCAGTGGTTAATGCCTCTTGGAACGCTTCGGTATCGTCTCCATAGCCGCAGAGTTGCGTCGTCACCGCTAACCCCTGGGTGGCATTGGCCCGCGCACAATCTAACAACTCCGTCCCCGTTAACGGATAATGCCCCGATAGTAACCGTTCTTTAGAATCCCCCCAATAGGCACTATACGTCCATTCCTCCTCCGTCGCGGTGGTTTTCAAAGACCAACGATAGACCGCTTCCTGGGGATTGACCCCAATTTCCAAGAGTTTGGCCCCCATATAGTATTTCTTCTGCTCTTTGGTTTGCTCTTTGTAGGCGTAGGCCAGATTTTTTTTCAGGGAAAAGGTTAAATGGGCGTGGGTCGGTCGGCTCATGGGAAATTTGACTGCAAAGACTTTCTCCCCATTGTAGAAGATTTTAAACCTTGCCATTCTCCCTGGAGGGTAAAAGCCGCCCAGTAGTAGGGAGACGCTAAGTCTTTATCGCCCTTAATCTTTTGTTGGGCTTTTTGTAGTGCGAGACCCGGCGAGAGATTGTCCTGTAAAATACCGCGATAAAATTCGGTCATCAGTAACGAGGTAGCTAAATCATCCACACTCCATAAACTGACCACCACCCGATTGGCTCCTGCATACATAAAGCCCCTGGTTAAGCCAATTAATCCTTCCCCTTTGATGGCTTTTCCTAAGCCCGTTTGACAGGCACTTAAGACCACTAATTCCGCCGCTAATCGGAGGTTAAAAATGTCGTATAACCGTAAAAATCCATTCTGCGATCGCCCCTGGGGATTAAATAAAGAAAGTACCAAACCCGACAGTTGAGGACTTTGGCTATTTAATAACCCATGGGTGGCAAAATGAATCAAACGATATTGACCCATTTGGGCATTTAAGGAACGATTTCGATTAGCAGAAAA
>JAYKIP010000049.1:0-3220 GCA_035286205.1 Merismopediaceae cyanobacterium | reverse complement strand
CGGGGAACCAACAGTTTGTAATGGGTGAGGGCTTCCGCTTGATTGCGGGTGGTGATATTAGCTAGACGTACCACAAAAAGATTTTTACCGGGTAACTGACGACCGGCTTTTAACTTGACCGGTTGGGGGCTTTCCTCTTGAGGAGACTGTAACCACCGTTGGCCCGGTGACTCAAAACGTTCGGGAAAATCCGACAATGATAAAACTTTGACTTCCCCTTGTATTCCATAAGCACCAACAATCGTTCCAATTTCTAACCATTCATCTGCCAAAGTCGTCATGGGCCAATACCGTCAAAAGTCCGAAAAAGATTTGTTATTCTAATTTTTATTCATCATTACCCAATTTCCCAGGATCATGAGCAGTTGGCAAGCAGATTTTTATCACTATGGGGTCTCTTCTCTCCCTGGGGAGGAACTCTGGCACTTAACCCTCTGCGATCGCCTGGGAAACCTGCTCTATACCCAGACCTGTCCCCAACGGGAGGTTAGCAGTCATTGGTTAAAGATTCACCTGCAAACCCTCGGTCAAAGGATGCCAGTCGAAGAAATTCAGATATTTCGTCCCCAGATCCTCAATTTATTTAGCCTAGCCCTAGAAGACCTTGAAATCAGTCTGATTCCCACCCGCCGAACCCTGGGGTTAAAAACCTACCTCAAAGAACACTATGGGGATGGGGCCTTACACATTGACTCTCCGCCTCCCCAACCCTTACCCGAATCGCTGTGGGGGGAACAATGGCGATTTGCGGCGTTACCGGCTTCGGATTTAATGACGGTATTTCAAGACTATCCCATTCCCTACCTAGATTTTCCGGAAGACCTTTGGCCCGTTAACCGGGGTATTGCCAGCGATCGCCTTATTCCTGGGGTGATTATCTACGCCGGTCGTCAGGCCCGGTACCTGGGGCAATGGTTAGCCAGTATTGGGCCGGTCAGTCTGCACTATCAAGCTCTAGATCTGAATGAAGCCGGGGGATTAGTCCTCGAAGCGGGTCTCAGCGATCGCTGGATTATGGCCACCTTTAACGATGGGGAAATGGCCACCAACGCCCAAACCTTTATGAATCGTCAGATGGAAGCCCAGGGACTCCATTTTTTATTAGTCCAACCCGATGATTCTGGGATGACCACGACTGGCGTATGGCTTTTACAACACCTAGCCCCCTAATCCAGCCTGAAACCCAAGAAAAAAGGGTGACGGAGACAAGCCCTGCAACCCCTGTTACCCCATTTCTCCCATCCAGAAAAGGGGCTGACACTGAATGGCCATACCCCCTTCCTAGCGGGTTAGTCTTTACAATCGTCGTCCTTATCGCCGGGACATTTGCCGTTAAAAACGGTTTGGCTATCCTGGGGATGATAGGTTGCGGCCGTCACTAAGGTTTCGACCCCTAGCACGCACAGCAAGGCGATCGCTAAACTGGCAACAAGGTTACGTTTCATAAAGGTCATCTCCTGATCACATCCTGACACACCGAGACCGTAGAAAAGTTGCAAATAGGATTTTTTAAACTCTCTACACCTTCAGCTTAGGCAGAATGACAGGGTATGTCAGTCCCCCAACTAGGGGAAGCCCTTTCCCGGAACAGAGAAAAAAGGGGAAAAAAAGGGAAGGCCTAGGGGGAATTTCGTAACGACCTTGGCGATCGCCCTTCGATAAACAGGGTAAGATAATGCCTTTGATGATTATTTCTGTGAGCGCAAGATGTACGAAAAATTGACCCCGCCCACCACTGGCTCCAAAATTACCTTTGATCAGGGTAAACCCCAGGTACCCAATGATCCCATTATTCCCTTCATTCGCGGAGATGGTACGGGGGTAGATATTTGGCCCGCGGCCCAAAAGGTGTTTGATGCGGCGGTCGCTAAAGCCTACGGGGGCGATCGGCAAATTCATTGGTTTAAGGTGTATGCCGGGGATGAAGCTTGCGAATTGTACGGAACCTATCAATACTTACCGGAAGATACCCTGGCGGCCATTAAAGCTTACGGGGTAGCCATTAAAGGCCCCTTAACTACTCCCATTGGCGGCGGGATTCGCTCGTTAAATGTAGCTTTGCGACAAATTTTTGACCTCTATGCCTGTGTGCGTCCCTGTCGCTACTATGCCGGAACCCCATCGCCCCACAAATCCCCAGAAAAATTAGATGTGATTGTCTATCGGGAAAATACCGAGGATATTTATCTAGGCATTGAATGGAAACAGGGCCACGAAATTGCCGAAAAATTGATTGGCTATCTTAATAATGAATTAATTCCGGCGACCCCGGAGCATGGTAAAAAACAAATTCCCCTGGATGCCGGCATTGGCATTAAACCAATCAGCAAAACCGGTTCCAAACGGTTAGTCCGTCGGGCTATCCAACACGCTTTACGCTTACCCAAACCGAAAAATCAAGTTACATTAGTCCACAAGGGCAATATTATGAAATATACTGAAGGGGCTTTTCGGGACTGGGGTTATGAAGTGGCGACCACAGAATTTCGGGGAGACTGTGTGACGGAACGGGAATCCT
This sequence comes from Merismopediaceae cyanobacterium, assembly GCA_035286205.1. GTDB lineage: Bacteria > Cyanobacteriota > Cyanobacteriia > Cyanobacteriales > Microcystaceae > Woronichinia. The sequence continues at coordinate 702 of JAYKIP010000049.1, read as the reverse complement.
GGATCTTAGAAAATAAGGAAAAAAATCCGACTATTTCCATTGAAGAGAATGCTCGCAAAATTGAACCCGGCTATGATGCCCTCACGGAAGAAAAAAAAGCCGCCATTAACGCCGAAGTTCAAGGGGTTTTAGAGAGTATTTGGGCAACCCATGGTAACGGCCAATGGAAAGATAAAGTAATGGTCAATGACCGGATTGCCGATAGTATTTTCCAACAAATCCAAACCCGTCCGGATGAATATTCGATTCTGGCCACGATGAACCTCAATGGGGATTATCTCTCCGATGCGGCGGCGGCAGTCGTGGGGGGGTTAGGCATGGGGCCAGGGGCCAATATTGGCGATAATGCGGCCATTTTTGAGGCGACCCATGGTACGGCTCCCAAACACGCGGGCTTAGACCGGATTAATCCCGGTTCCGTGATTCTGTCGGGGGTGATGATGTTGGAGTATATGGGGTGGCAAGAGGCCGCTGATCTGATCAAAAAAGGAATTGGGGAGGCGATCGCCGCACGACAAGTAACCTACGATCTAGCCCGGTTAATGGAACCGCCGGTGGAACCCTTGAAGTGTTCAGAATTTGCCCAGGCGATCATTGATCATTTCTAATTTATGGTAATTTAGGGGGGATCTTTGCCCAGTTCTCTATGCGTATTGCCCTTTTTACCGAGACCTTTTTGCCCAAGATTGACGGAATTGTGAC
>JAYKIP010000048.1:0-8144 GCA_035286205.1 Merismopediaceae cyanobacterium | reverse complement strand
TTCGTCCAATGGAACTAGATTGATCAATTAACTTTTTTTACAAAATTCGCTTAGGGGATTATCCCAATGAACATTACCCTTAATTTAAGTGACCAACAATGGCAAAAACTAGCTTTTATTCAACAATATGGTAATGCAGATGTTGTTTCTCTTTTAGATAAAATCATTGATCAAGAGTACGAAGCACTACATACGAAAAATCCTGATACTCCCACCCCAACAGCAGAATCTGAACAAGAAATTGCTTGGAATACTTGGGTCGCTGAAGTTAAACAACTTTCTCCCTCCACCAACATATCCCCAGAAGCTAGCGACTATTCAAAACACTTAATCGAAAAATATCGAAAACAAGGTTTGATACTATGATTTTATGTGATACAGGAGTCCTGTTATGTTTGGTAGATCAAAGCCAGCCTCAGCATTCAGAGTATATCGCCTTAGTCAAGCAATTAGAAAAGCCTCTGATAACAACCTGGGTCTGCATGGGGGAAGCCATGTATCTTGCTTTACATAGAGGGGGTTGGCCGATGCAAAAACAATTGGCAAAAATGCTGCTCTTAAACTTACTAACGATTGGTGAAATTGACGATGAAAACTATCCTAGATTATTCGCATTAATGGAAAAATATCAAGACAGACCAATGGATTTGGCTGATGCAACATTAGTTTTAATTGCGGAGAAGCAAAGAGAAAAGCGAATTTTAACCCTAGATTCGGATTTTTTATTTTATCGAATACTGGATAAAAATAATTTTCAGGTTATCTTACCATGATTTACGGTGAACACAAGGATGAATATTATGTCAGACGAATTATTTATGACCTAAAGGGTGATCGCCAATTTTTATTAAACTATAAACAGACTTCAAAAGAAGGTAATCCTATGCAAGCTATCTATCGCCTTAATGCCCGTGAACTCAATGAACAATTTCTCGAAGGATTGAAACTCACCTTTGGAGAGCAAGATATTGAAATTATTGTTTCCCAATTTGACGAAACCGATTATCTACTGCGATCGCCCGCAAATCAAGAAAGACTATTGACCGCGATCGAAAACGTCAAACAAGGAAAAAACCTAGTAGAAATTAATCTGGATTAACTTTAAGATTGTATTGAAAATTTAAAATATGAATATGAACTTTTTTCCACCCAGACCCCAAATAGATCCAATCATTTACGCTTATCTGGATACCCATCCCCAATATCAAGGATTGCTCAAAATCGGTTACACCACCAGAGACGCTCAAACCCGTGTTGCCGAACAATATCCCATTACCAAACCAGGGGAAAAACCCTATCAAATTCTTCTCGAAGAAACCGCCATTCGTAACGATGGGAGCATTTTCAAAGATTACCAAATTCATCATTATTTGCGTCAACAAGGTATTCCCAACCCCACCGGTGAATGGTTTGAATGTAGCGTTGAACAAGTTAAAGCCGCTATTTTAGCTGTTAAGGAAGGAAAAAATAACCCCGAAAATCGTACCCAAAACTTTAGCCTACGACCCGAACAACAAGCCGCAATCAATAAAACGATTGACTATTTCCAGAGCTTTAAACAAGAAAATCCCGATAAAACACCCCACTTTCTTTGGAATGCCAAAATGCGCTTTGGTAAAACCTTTACCACCTATCAACTTGCCAGAAAAATGGGCTGGAAAAAATTATTAATTCTCACCTTCAAACCTGCCGTTCAAAGTGCCTGGGAAGAAGACTTAAAAACCCATATAGATTTTACTGATTGGCAATTTATTGCCCGTAACGGTCTAACCATTGAGCAAATTGATCCGACAAAACCCTTTGTCTGTTTTGGTTCCTTTCAAGACTATCTCGGCAAAAATGAACTAGGGGGAATCAAGGCAAAAAATGAATGGGTACATTTCACCAATTGGGATTGCATTATTTTTGATGAATACCACTATGGAGCCTGGCGCGACAATGCTAAAGAACTCTTTGAAGCTGAAGATAAACAAGAACAAATTTTTGCAGTGGGAGAAGGTTTAGATTATTTTGATGAAAGCATGATTCCCATTACCACCCATGCCTATCTTTATCTTTCAGGAACCCCTTTTCGGGCGATCGCCTCTGGAGAATTTATCGAAGAACAGATTTATAATTGGACATATTCTGATGAACAAAAAGCTAAAAATGAATGGTCAGGAGATGATAACCCCTATGCCGCTCTGCCACGCTTGGTAATGTTAACCTACCAACTCCCTGATGCTCTGCGTGATGTGGCTAGAAAAGGAGAATTTAACGAATTTGATCTAAACACCTTTTTTTCTGCCCAAGTAATCGGAGAAACCGCTAAATTTATCTATGAAGACGAAGTGCAAAAATGGCTTGACTTAATTCGAGGAGCTTATTTACCCAGTAACCTAGATGATCTGAAATTAGGCGCACAAAAACCGCCCCTGCCCTACTCCGATGTGAAATTATTAAACATTTTATCTCATACCTTTTGGTTTTTACCTACCGTTGCTTCTTGTCAGGCTATGGCCAACTTATTCGCCCAAAAACAGAACCGCTTTTATCACGATTATCAAATTATTGTAGCGGCGAGTAAGGGTGCAGGCATTGGTGTCGAAGCCCTAAAACCTGTCCTGAAAGCGATGGGCAATCCCCTAAAAACCAAAACGATTACCCTTTCCTGTGCCAAACTCACAACGGGCGTTTCCGTGAAACCCTGGACAGGAATTTTTATGTTAAGAAACTCCTCCAGTCCTGAAACCTATTTTCAAGCCGCTTTTCGTGTACAAACCCCCTGGACAATTCCGAATCCTGACGGTCTTTCTCCAAATCAAACTGACATTATTAAACAAGAATGTTATATTTTTGACTTTGCTCCAGATCGTGCCTTAAGACAAATTGCCGATTATAGTTGTCGTCTGAATGTAGATGAAAGCAACCCTGAAAAGAAAGTTGAAGAATTTATTCAGTTTTTGCCTGTGCTTGCCTATGACGGCAGTTCCATGAAGCAAATAGATGCCGCAGGAATTTTAGAAATGGCTATGAGTGGCACAACTTCAACCCTACTGGCTAAACGTTGGGAAAGTGCCTTATTAGTCAATGTAGATAACGATACTTTAAAACGCTTAATGAATAATGAGGCGGCAATGCAAGCTTTGATGAATATTGAAGGGTTCCGTAGCTTAAACAAAGACATTGAAACCATTATTAATAAATCAGAAGCGATCAAAAAAGCTAAAAAATCAGCGAATGAAACCGAGATCACCCCAGAGGACAAGAAAAAAGTGACCGAAGAAGAAAAAGAATATAAAACTCTAAGAAAGCAAATTCAAGACAAATTAATTAAACTCGCTACTCGTATTCCTGTGTTTATGTATTTAACCGATTTTCGTGAAAGAAGCTTACGAGATGTGATTACACAATTAGAACCCGGTCTCTTTCAAAAAGTGACTGGCTTAACCGTTAAGGATTTTGAATTATTGGTGAGTCTAAATGTCTTTAATAGTGCCTTGATGAATGATGCTGTTTACAAATTTAAACGCTACGAGGATTCTAGTTTAATATACTTAGGCATGAACAAACACGAAGGCGAGGATATTGGGCTATACGATACCGTGATCACGCCTGAAGATTATCAAACGTTAAGAGAGCAATCTACTTAAGAGCTTAAAAAAGAATTTAGCTGGATTAGTTTAGTGGAGATTGTATTGAAGTTTCACAAGCGAGATTATCAACCAAAATTTTTATCGTAGTTTTTCATCGTAATTAAGATCACCTAATCAAACCGAAAGGGGATAATTGGTAATCAATAACTCTCTCCCTTTTTCAGCCTTACCTTGCTTGTAGTTATTCATGCCATACTGTAATTCCCAGGTGTGGATATGGGCAAATTCAAAATTCTTCCAAATCACCGGACAATCATCGTAGGTAATTAACCAGGAATGCTCACACTTTTTCATCGCTTCGGCAAAGGCTTCATGATTAAAGTTGGTATGTAAAATCCCCTTTTTGCCGTATAACTTGGATTTATTGGCCTGAAAATAAAGCGGATCAAGAAACGTAAAAACGTCTTTTTGTCCCTCTGATAGCAACTCACGATAATCCAAATGGGTGATCCGAATTCCTGAGTAGTAACTTCATCTTGGGAATGGCCCTGGATTTGCCACCGGGGTATCGTAAAGGCGTTTTTATCATGGTGGATTGGATACAATTAACAGGATAAATTTTTAGAGGGTGAATGCTGATGGGGTAACACAATTCCCGATCGCCCAGTTACCCTAAAATCGTAACGAGTAAAGCTGAGGAGTTCCCTTGAATCAAGAGCGTTATTATTGGTTAGCGTGGTCACGGATGGCAGGTGTTGGCCCCGTCCTATTAAAACGGATTCATCAACAGTTTGAAACCCTAGGAAATGCCTGGAAAGCAACGGAAAAAGCTTTGTTACAGGTCAATGGTCTCGGACAAAAGTTAAGTGCCAGTATTATCGAACAGCGATCGCGGCTTGATCCCCCTGCCTTTTTTGCCGAACATTTACAAAAAAATCCCCAATTTTGGACACCGGCCGATGCGGATTATCCCCGGTTACTGTGGGAAATTCCTAGCCCTCCCCCCGTCTTGTACTATCACGGTCAAGTGAACACCGCCGAAAACCAAGGTCATGTCCCAGGCATTGGGATTGTGGGGACGCGATCGCCGACGGAACATGGCGCGAGATGGACAAGAAAACTGAGTATGGGATTAGCCAAAAGCGGTTTTACGGTGATTTCTGGTCTAGCGGCCGGGATTGACGGAGAAGCCCATCGCAGTTGTTTGCAAATTGGCGGTCGAACCATTGCCGTTTTAGGAACCGGTTTAGACTTAATTTATCCCCCTCACCATGCCGCTCTCTTTCAGGAAATTGCCGAAAAAGGACTGATTTTAAGCGAATATGCCGTTGGCACCAAACCGGAACGGGGTAACTTTCCCGCCCGTAACCGGATTATTGCCGGATTAAGCCGGGCTGTACTGGTGATGGAAGCCCCGGAACAGTCTGGAGCCTTGATTACCGCCAAATATGCCAATGAATTTGGTCGAGATGTTTATACCCTGCCCAATTCCCCGGATGTGCAGGAAGCCAAGGGCTGTTTAACCCTGATTCATCGGGGCGCAGAAGTGATCATCACCGAAGAAAAGTTATTAGAAAATTTAGGAGCCATTCCCCAACTGGATACCCAGGCTCAACTTTCCCTCTTAACGCCCTCCAGTAATCTTAATCTTCCTGATCCAATGCCCCCTAGGGAACCGTTAGACCCTCTCCACCAAAAAATTTGGGAGGTGGTGACCCCGGTACCGATCGCCCTGGATACCATTATTGAAGCGACCGGCTTAACAGTGGGGGAAGTGTCCGGCGGCTTGCTCCAGTTAGAACTTCAAGGTTTGGTGAAACAATTACCGGGAATGCGTTACCAGCGTTGTTAGGGTTGCGGATTAACCTTTTAACCGCGCAAAAATATCCTGGATCACCGGGGGTAATTGGCGCAGAATTTTCCCTTTTTGGGCATCTATGGTCACCAGGGTCACCGTCGCCGTTAAGCAGAGTTCCCGGCTTTCTAAACATTCAATGCGATAATCCCAATCCAGGCGTACTCCTTGCCCTTCCTTCATTTGGGTTTTAATCACCGCAGTTTGCCCCAACCGGAGGGGACGATGATACCGCACGGCCATTTCCACCACCGGCAGATCACAGCCCATTTTCACCAAGTCCGCAAACTCGATACCAATGGAGCGCAAACATTCCACCCTGGCGGTTTCCATCCAGGTGAGATAGGTTCCATGCCAGACTACGCCGCCGTAATCGGTGTGATGGGGTTGTACCCGGACTAAATATTCAAACCATTCTTCGGTGGTCGCCTGTAATTCCCTCGCTAGGGCCAGATTAGAGTCCTCGGTGATCATCGTGCCAATAACAATAAAAGAGTCAATGATACAATATCCCTAATTGATTCAACTTATGGGTTAACTCAACGTGGTTTTATTATCGTCTCCGCCGGTCACCTCAGCCCCTCCCCAGGAACTCAACGCATTGCAAACCTGGCTTGATCAACTTGCTGAACGCATCATTGCTGGAGAACGACTCAATAAAGACCAAGCCTTAGCCCTAACCCAGATCGAAGGCCAAGCGGCGATTCTGTTGCTCTGTGAAGTGGCGGATCGCATTCGCCAGGCCTGTTGCGGTAATGTGGTGGATCTGTGCAGTATTATCAACGTGAAATCCGGGAACTGCTCGGAAAATTGTAGTTTTTGTTCCCAATCGGCCCATCATCCCGGCCCCGATACTCCCATTTATGGACTCAAAACCCAGGAAGAAATTCTTGACCAGGCTAAAGCCGCCGCTTCTGCTGGGGCCAAACGGTTTTGTTTAGTCAGTCAGGGCCGAGGCCCTCTTTATAACAGTCCCAAATCCCAGGAATTTGACCAGATTTTAGAGACGGTGCGACGCATTGCTAGTGAAACCGATGTTAAACCCTGTTGCGCCCTGGGAGAAATTAGTCTCGAACAAGCTCAAGCTCTACGGGAAGCCGGGGTGACTCGCTATAATCATAATCTGGAAGCCTCGCAAAATTTCTATCCCGAAATTGTCACGACCCACAGTTGGCAAGACCGGGTACAAACGGTGAAAAATCTGAAGGCGGCGGGCATTCAAGCCTGTACCGGCGGGATTATCGGTCTAGGGGAAACCTGGGAAGACCGGATTGATTTGGCCCTGTCTTTGCGGGAGTTGGAAGTGGAATCGGTTCCCCTCAATTTACTCAATGCTCGACCCGGTACACCTCTTTCCGAACAGTCCCAGTTAGACCCCTACGAAGCTCTGAAGGCGATCGCCATTTTCCGGTGTGTGTTACCGCAACAAATTATTCGCTATGCCGGGGGCCGGGAAGCGGTGATGGGGAGCCTACAAAGTTTGGGCTTAAAAGCAGGGATTAATGCTATGCTGATTGGGCATTATTTGACCACCCTGGGGCAACCTCCCGAACAGGATCAGGCCATGTTGACCTCCCTCGGTTTAGTCGGCGGTGAAGCTCCTATCCCAGGGGAATACTAAGTTTGCCAATAAGTTCATGAGTCCTGAATTTGAAGAGGAAGAATTTTCATCGCCCGAATCGGTCAAGGAAGAAGCGGTTAAGCTCTCCTGGGTGGTAGAACTCCTCTGGGCGGCGATCGGACTGTTATTAACGATTTTTAGTACCTTTGCCGAAGCCTTTATTACTAACCCGCCCTGGGAATGGGGCAATAAGGGCATTACTTCCCATTCTTTAGGCATTACCTATCAAATTGGAGCCGTTTTATTGACGGGTTGCCTAGGGGGAAAAAATGCCGGGGTCATTTCCCAGGTGGCTTATTTGATCCTTGGATTAACCTGGTTTCCGATTTTTGCCCAGGGTGGCGGTTGGGACTATTGGCAGAAACCCAGTTTTGGATATTTAGTGGGTTTTATTCCGGGGGTTTGGCTCTGTGGTTGGTTAGCGTTTCGACGACCGAATCAAATCGAAAATTTAGCCTTAAGCAGTTTAGCCGGGTTGGGGGTGATCCATGGTTGCGGAATGCTTTATCTGCTGTTGTTAACGGTTTTACGGTTGGGAAATCCCCCTATTTTAGCTTGGCAGACCTTACCTTCGGCGTTGTTATACTATTCCATTTTTGCCTTACCGAGTCAAATTATTTTGGTTTGTTTGACGGCTGTTTTAGCTTTTTTCATTCGTAAGGTATTATTCTATTAACTATCAGATTTGCAGAATAACGTGAGGGGAGTGGTGCTATTATCATGGCGAGCGATCGGTCTTTTTCAGTAGAGCGTTTGATTACAATTTTTCGTAAAGATTCCCTCTTTTGGATCGTGGCGATCGCCGGATTAATCCTTGACCAGGGAAGTAAACAAATGATTGTTCAGAGGTTTAGCCAGCCGGGTCATAGTTGGCAAATTTGGCCGGGGGTTTTTCATTTGACCTATGTGTTAAATACTGGGGCGGCCTTCAGTAGTTTTCGGGGGGGGGCGAATTGGCTTAAGTGGCTATCGTTGGGCGTGAGTGTGATGATTATATTTTTTGTGAGTAGAAGTTCTAAGTTATCGCGTTTAGAACAATTTGCCTATGGTTGTATTCTCGCGGGGGCCCTGGGCAATGGTATAGACCGCTTTT
>JAYKIP010000047.1:0-7416 GCA_035286205.1 Merismopediaceae cyanobacterium | reverse complement strand
TAATAACTCTTCTGGCTGATATTTACCATGGGCTAATTCCATAAAACCGTCTGTGCCGTAGGGAATCCCATATACATCCCAGCCTTTGAGCGTTGAAGCCTTCACCACCGCCCGGATGACGGCATTTAAGCCGGGACAGTCTCCTCCACTGGTTAAGATTCCGATCCGTTTTTTTGCCATGATCGTTAAAGTCCTCAATTGCGACAAACTAAACAATATTTTTTTGTCAAACCCTGGGTTTTACATCACCATTTCGTAATGTTCGATCGCCTTCCAAATCGGGGCGTAGGTTTGCAGGGCTTTCATATACTGCACCCGTTCAAATGCCGTCGGATCGGGACAATGAAGCTGACTCATACTGCCTTGCATTTGCTCAACGGATTCATACTCATTTTCTTCCATCCAGTGGCGTAATTGTTGTTCCAGTACTTCAATGTAGCCAATGCCATGACGCAATAAAACACTGACCAATTGAGTCACTTTGGCACCGGCCATCAACATTTTTAAAATATCTGCCGCATGGAGAATCCCGCTTGTGGCCGCTAAATCGGCACTAATCCGACCGTAGAGAATGGCAACCCAGTGTAAGGGCAAGCGCATAGACTGCGGGGTACTTAATAACACATGGGGATAAACTTCGAGGGTTTCTAAGTTAATATCTGGCTGATAAAAACGGTTAAATAACACTAGCCCATCGGCTCCATTTTCGGCAAATTGTTTGGCCATATTCGCCATGTTGCTAAAATAGGGAGCCACTTTAACAGCGATGGGAATTTTAATTTCGGATCTGACCATGCGGAGAATATCTAAATAATTTTTTTCCACTTCTCCCCCCGGTAAATCCAGGTCAGTCGGCACATAGTAAATATTTAATTCTAGGGCATCGGCTCCGGCCTGTTCAATTTGTTGGGAATAATCTAACCAACCGCCGAGGGTAGAACCATTTAAGCTGGCGATGATGGGAATGTTTAACTGTTCTTTAGCCTGACGAATATGGTTGAGATATTCTTCGGAACCAACGTGGAAAATGTGGGGTTCGGGAAAATAGGTTAAAGCTTCTGCAAAACTGTCTGTGCCATGGGTTAAATGGTGATGTAGTTCCAACCGTTCCTGGCGTAATTGCTCTTCAAAAAAGGAGTGGAGAACGATCGCCGCCGCTCCCACATCTTCCATTTTTTTGAGATTGTCCATATCTTCAGTTAAAGGCGCACAAGACCCGACAATCAGGGGAGATTTTAGGGTCATACCGAGGTAAGTAGTAGTCAAAGTCATGGTGTTTTCTCCGTAGTAAATGGGGATAAGGGGAATAGCCGCAGGAAGTTTGATAAAATTTTTGGGAAAAACTTAAAAGCTTTTAAGACTGAGAAGGAAAATTTCAGAGCGATTAAGAATTATCGAGGCCCATCGCTCCCCGAAAGCCGGTAATAATGCGACTGCCATCTTTCAGAATATGAATCTCCATTTGATCGCTGGCCCAATTTAATTTGTCCTGTAGGACGGGATTAAAGACGTGAACCCGTTGATTTTTAGAGGAAACAAGAGAGTTAGGATCATTAATAGCCAACTGTTCCAGGTAGGGGCCATCTATTAATAAATCCAGTTCTGCTAACAAATCTTGACTGTGGGGCGGTGCTTTATCGGATTTTAATTCTTCTAAGGTGAAGCCGGTAAAGGACATGGTATTCAACCCTTTCACTCTCAGTAAGCGGGCTAGTTGGGCTAAACTTTCAGCTTGCCAGAAGGGTTCTCCTCCTGAAAAGGTTACGCCTTGGTTATGGGGATTACTTAAGATTTTTTGGGCTAGGATTTCCACCGCAATTAATTGATTTTCGGTAAAAGACCAGGAAGCGGGATTAAAACAACCGGGGCATTCCCTGACACAACCTTGTACCCACACGACCGCCCGGCGATCGGGGCCATTGACTTCAGATTCATCTACATAACCCATGATATTCAGATACCCTGGGGGCGTTTTAAGGGGGGTTTCTAAGGGCGTTTTCATGGGTTTGCCTTATTCGGTGGGTAAGTAGTCAGGGTTCAGAATTTGTTCTTTGGTAAAGGGTAAATCCCTGGGAAAAGTGGTTATCTCTAAACCGGTTTCTTCTGATGCAAATTTTCTAGCTTTTTGATAGCATTTCTCTAAAGTCTCATCAAAATAGCGTTTTAGACTAGGACTATCTCGGAAAGCCATTTCTAGGCGATCGCGGTGTTCAATGAGGGTATAACGCCAGCTATTGGTACGTTTACTGGGTTGGTATCGCCATTTCAAAAGGTGCATCAAAATACAAGTTAGATTGCTTTCTAATGCGTGTTTTTCACTGCGCCCCATGGATTCAATTTCTTCAATCAAGTTTTCATAATCGAGTTGCTCTAATTGACGGGTCTTGAGTAAGTTGGCCGTCTCTTCTAGCCACCGATGAAAATCCTGTTCATAAAGGGTTTTGATGTTGATTTGGGTGACCATGATCGCCTCTTGCTATTGTCGAGATTGAATTGATCCCCCCAACCCCCCTTAAAAAGGGGCAAAGCTTATAGAAGTTTTCGGTAGGGAGATTACAGAAAGGGCTACTGAGAAAAGGTTTAATCCCCCCTAACCCCCCTTAAAAAAGGGGGAAATAAGAGGATGGGTCGGGATTTAGTTGACGGTTTGGGGTTGTTGGCTAGGGAGTTGGGGACTGTTGCCATTGCCCGGTTTGCCGTTGCCGTGACCATTGCCGCTTTCTAAGTGACGGTTCGCTAGGTATTGGTACATGCCCCAACGGGTATTCACATCGCCCTGGGCCAGTTTCAGCAGTTTTTTCGCCTGGTCAGGATTACTCCGCGATAACATTTTGAAGCGATTTTCCTGATACATGGTCTGCTCTACCGTTAACTTCGGCGATCGCATATCCAATTGCAGGGGGTTTTTCGCCTGGTCGGTTAAACGGGGATCATAACGATAGAGTAACCAACGACCGCTATCTACCACGTCTTTTTGATAGTTCATGGCGGTACTCATATTGATACCATGGGCGATACAGTGGGAGTAGGCAAGAATGATCGAAACCCCTGGGTAGGATTCGGCTTCGAGGAAGGCCCGAATGGACTGTTCATTTTTGGCTCCCATGGCAATACTGGCGACATAGACATTGCCGTAGGTCATGGCCATTAATCCCAAATCTTTTTTGGGAGAGGGTTTGCCCCCGGAGGCAAATTTGGCCACGGCGGCTCGTGGGGTGGCTTTGGAGGCTTGACCGCCCGTATTGGAATAGACCTCGGTATCCATCACGAGGATATTGACGTTGCGACCACTGGCCAGAACATGATCCAGACCGCCATAACCAATGTCGTAGGCCCAGCCATCCCCGCCGATAATCCAGACGCTTTTCTTCACCAAATAATCCACGACGGATTGCAACATGGCGATTTTGACCCGTTGGTTTTCGTCCTGGGTATGGGCTAGTTCCCCTAGCCGTTGTTTGACGATGGTAATGCGATCGCGTTGTTCAAAAATATCCGCTTCGGTGGTTTGCAGATTGCCCAGGATGTCATTGACCAAACTTTCGCCGATCTCATGGGCCAAGGATTTCAGTAATTCCGCCGCAAATTCGGTTTGTTTATCCACAGAAACCCGGAAGCCTAAGCCAAATTCGGCATTATCTTCAAACAAGGAGTTAGACCAGGCGGGGCCACGACCCTCGGCATTTTGCGTCCAGGGCGTAGTGGGTAAATTGCCCCCATAGATGGAAGAACAACCGGTTGCATTGGCCACCATCATGCGATCGCCAAATAATTGCGTAACCAGTTTCAGATAGGGCGTTTCCCCACAACCGGCACAGGCTCCCGAAAATTCAAAGAGCGGCTCCTGCATCTGTTGATGGCTAATCTTATTCAGGTTTAACGTGCGGCGATCGGGATTGGGCAGATTTAAGAAAAAGTCCCAATTTGTCCGTTCCTGCTCCCGTAGGGGTAACTGGGGTTGCATATTGATCGCCCGTAAACGCGGTTGGGATTTATTTTTGGCCGGGCAAACATCCACACACAGGGCACAGCCGGTGCAATCTTCCGCCGCCACTTGAATCGTGAATTTCGCCCCTTGCCAATCGTGATCGCGGGCCGTCGCACTCTTAAAGGTAGCCGGTGCCTGGGCTAACTCGCCTTCTTCATAGACCTTCGAGCGAATCACCGCATGGGGACAGACCATCACGCACTTACCGCACTGCACACAGACATCGGGATCCCAAACGGGAATTTCCTGGGCAATATTACGTTTTTCCCATTTCGCTGTGCCGGTCGGATACGTCCCATCACAGGGTAAGGCACTAACCGGAATTTCATCCCCGGTGCGATCCATCATTTTTCCTAAGACTTCCCGAATGAAGGCCGGGGCAGTATCCGGAATCAGGGGTTTTAACTCTGGGGCGTTGCTATCTACCTGGGTAGGAATGGGGACTTCGTAAAGGTGTTCTAGGGTAGAATCCACGGCCTGAATATTCATCCGCACAATATCTTCCCCTTTCTTGCCGTAGGTCTTGCGAATGGATTTTTTGATTTGGGCGATCGCCTCTTCTCGCGGTAACACCCCGGACAACGCAAAGAAACAAACCTGCATCACCGTATTAATGCGGCCGCCCATCCCCGCTTCCCGCGCCACTTGGAAGGCATTAATCGTATAGACTTTTAAGCCCTTGGCCAGAATTTGCTCCTGTAGGGTGCGGGGTAAGCGTGACCACACCTGATCGGCGGGATAGGGACTATTCAACAGTAATGTAGCTCCAGGAATCGCCGGGGTCATCAGGTCAAATTTTTCAATAAATTCCCACTGGTGACAGGCGACAAAATTGGCTTTGCTGATCAAATAACTAGAACGAATGGGACTCGGGCCAAAACGGAGGTGAGAAACCGTTACCGATCCCGATTTTTTCGAGTCATAGACAAAATAGGCTTGGGCGTAGTTATCCGTATCTTCGCCAATGATTTTGATGGAATTTTTGTTCGCACCCACCGTCCCATCGGAACCTAAGCCAAAGAAAATGGCCCGCACCACGTTACTGGGTTCTGTCGAGAAATTGTCATCGTAGGGCAAGCTGGTATGGCTTAAATCATCGTTGATGCCAATGGTGAAATGATTTTTGGGGGTGTCTAGGGCTAAATTATCAAAAACCCCTTTGGCCATGCCTGGTGTAAATTCCTTAGAAGAAAGCCCATAGCGACCGCCGACCAAGGCTTTCAGGTTTTGTAATTTGGCTTTTAAATCCGCAGAATTGCCAAATAAGGTTTCCTGTACCGCCGTCACCACATCGGTATAGAGGGGTTCCCCCGCCGATCCGGGTTCTTTACAACGGTCTAAAACGGCAATTTTTTGGACGGTACTGGGTAGAGCTTGAATCAGAGCCGGAATATCAAAGGGACGATAGAGACGAACCTTGAGCAAACCGACTTTTTCTCCCTGGGCATTCAGGGCATCAACCGCTTCTTCGGTGGTTTCGGCCCCCGATCCCATGATTAAAATCACCCGTTCCGCTTCGGGATGGCCGTAATAATCATAGAGATGGTAAGACCGGCCCGTTAACTGGGCAAACTCATCCATCACCCGTTGCAAAATGGCCGGATAGGCTTGATAGAAGGGATTTACGGTTTCCCTGGCTTGGAAATACACATCAGGATTCTGGGCCGTACCCCGTAGGATGGGGCGATCGGGGGTCAAGGCCCGTTGACGATGGGCAATAACGTATTCATCCTTAATTAGGGTGTGGAGGTCTTCATCGCTGAGGAGTTCCACCTTTTGCACTTCGTGGGAGGTGCGGAACCCATCAAAAAAGTGTAGGCAGGGAATCCTCGATTCTAAACTGGCGGCCGTGGTAATTAAGGCAAAGTCCTGGGCTTCCTGTACCGAAGCAGAACCGACCAAGGCAAAGCCGGTTCCCCTGGCGGCCATCACATCGGAGTGATCTCCAAAGATAGATAAACCCTGGGCGGCCAACGAGCGGGCGGCCACATGGATCACGGCGGCGGTTAATTCCCCAGCAATTTTGTAGAGATTGGGGATCATTAACAATAAGCCCTGGGAAGCGGTAAAGGTCGTAGTCAGCGATCCCGTTTGTAAGGCTCCATGGATCGTCCCGGCGGCTCCTCCCTCACTCTGCATTTCGACAATCGAGGGTAACGTTCCCCAGAGATTGGGTTTGGACTCAGAAGCCCAGGCATCGGCCCATTCCCCCATTGGCGAGGACGGAGTAATGGGATAAATGGCAATGACTTCACTGAGGCGGTAGGCAACACGGGCAACGGCTTCGTTTCCGTCAATGGTTGCGTAGGTTTTAGTTCTCATAGATTTAATTTCGTCTAAAAAGGACTGGAATAGGGGATTTCTGAGCCGAAAGTAATGCTCAAAAGGAGAGGTTCGGAGGATTCCTTGGGGAGCTTTTTGCGGTTACTTAAACAATAAGGCGATTGTTTTAACAGGACAATTTGTTGCGATTGGTTAACATCAAGTTAAGCAGGGAAGGCAGGGAAAAGAAGATGGAGCAAGTCTTTAGGGCGTTTTTCTCCCGTTGTAATGAACTGAGCCGCTACTTTGATCATTAACGCATTTTTGCTTTATGGCGCATTTTCTTATTTTTTTTTAACACCGTTAGCAATTTCAGGATAATAATCTATAATAGTGGGGCTTTATTTTGATTTTTGTTAAGAAAGGTTAAGCGATCGCCCAGAGAGCCGCTTTACCTGGGTCTATAGTTGAAGTCACTGTTCTGTCAATCCGCCATGACGACTACTCCTAAAACCACTGTCACCTATAGCATTGAAGACATCCTGGAACGTATTGAGGATAAGATAGATGCGCGTTTCGAGAAGCTGGATGCGCGTTTCGAGAAAATTGATCAGCAATTCGAGCGTCTTGAAAACAAGATGGATACTCAATTTGCAGAAGTTAATCAACGTTTAACCAAACTAGAGGTGGGACAGGCTGAACTTTCGGGACAAATTAAGACTCTTGATGAAAGGTTGTCAGGAGAAATTAAGGCTCTTGATGAAAGATTGTCGGGAGAAATTAAGGCTCTTGATGAAAGGTTATCGGGAGATGTTAAAACGTTGAGCGAAAAGGTGGATGGCATTGGTAAACGCTTGGATAATCAAGAGTTTTTGAATCGTGGGGTAGTGGTGGCTGTTTTGGCTGCGTTAATTGCGGGGGGAGCTAAGTTATTTGGGTTTTTACCCAAGGGTTAATTTTTGAGATGAGGAGCGATCGCCTTGTCATCTCATGGTTAAGTGCATAGGCGATCGCACCCAAGCACAATAATGTTGTTGAGGTGTAATCGTTCAGAGAGAGTGAATAGCTACGGAGGCAATAGAGAAGGAGGAGTGGTTCCCTTGCGATTAGCTCTAACTGCCTCAGTCATAAATTCCAAAACATCGCGATTCTGAGAGCGCAAACTG
>JAYKIP010000046.1:0-3140 GCA_035286205.1 Merismopediaceae cyanobacterium | reverse complement strand
CGCGACGAAGAGTTGCCAAAATTCACGCCGAAATTAAAGATACGCGAACCGATTTTCTACATAAACTATCAACTCGGCTGATTCGTGAAAACCAAACGATAGTGCTAGAGGATTTAAACACATCGGGTCTGCTCAAAAATCGTAAACTATCTCGTGCAATTTCTGATTTGGGTTGGCGTAGTTTTAGGACTATGTTAGAAGCCAAGTCAGAAATGTACGGTAGAGATTTTAGGATAATCTCTCGATGGGAACCAACATCACAACGTTGTTCAAATTGTGGAGAAATTGGCGGCAAAAAAGAACTTTCTGTTAGGGAATGGACTTGTCTTTTTTGTGGGGAAACTCACGACAGAGATACGAACGCCGCTAAAAACATCAAAGTCGCGGGAGGGCTTTCCGAGACTCTAAACGGACATGGAGGATGGCGTAAATCTAGCTTGCTAGTAGCTTCCGATGAAGTGTCAACCCTCCTATTACCCATTCAACTTAGTTTGTTTGGGTAGATAGGAATCCTCTCGCTTTAGCGAGGGGGGGATGTCAACATGCAAAAGCCCTAGTACTGCTGGGGAATTTTCCCTTTTCTTGACTTGATTTATGTCTTCCCTGGCTTTCTCGTCGGCCCTGGATCTCGCCCAACAGATCCGCCAAAAACAGCTTTCTCCTTTGGAAGTTACCCAATTTTTCCTTCAACGCATTCAACATCTGGATTCCCAGTTAGGCAGTTTTGTCCATATCGCGGTAGAAACGGCGATCGCCACTGCCCAAAGCCAAACCGAGGAATTAGCCCAGTGTTCCGATCCCAGTCAATTACCGCCCTTTTTTGGGGTTCCCATCGGCATCAAGGACTTAAACGCTGTGGCTGGAATGCCCATTGGTTACGGAGTCGCCGGTTTACCCGAAAAAATTGCCCAGTACGATGAAGGGGTTGTGACGCATCTCCGCCAAGCCGGATTTATTTTATTGGGAAAAACCGCCACATCCGAATTGGGGTCATTTCCCTACACCGAAACCCCTGGTTTACCGCCCACGCGTAATCCCTGGCATTTAGACTATACCCCCGGTGGTTCGAGTGGAGGATCAGCCGCCAGTGTGGCCGCTGGATTGTGTCCCATTGCGTTGGGTTCCGATGGTGGAGGTTCCATTCGTGGCCCGGCCAGTTGTTGTGGTTTAGTGGGGCTAAAACCTAGTCGGGGAAGGGTATCCTTGGCTCCGGTGGGGGACTATCAAAGTGGCATTGCGGTGGTGGGTTCCCTGGCGCGAACGGTGGCCGATGCGGCGGCTTTTTTGGATGTCGTAGCCGGTTATACCCTGGGAGATCCCTATTGGTTGCCAACTCCAGCGAAAGGGTTTTTACATCTGTCTCGCCAGCCTCTTCCCAAGCTACGCCTAGCCTATGCCTACGGGGTTCCTCCCTTTCCCCCAACGGATCAAGCGGGTCAAACCGGGATTAATCGGGCGATCGCCGTGTTCCAAGACCTGGGCTATGAACTCACGGAAGCCTGTTTTGATGCGGAGGATTTAGTTGAACCTTTTACGACCATTTGGCAGGCCGGGGTGGGGGCCTCCGGGATTCCGCCCATGTTCCTAAGCCCGGTAAATCGTTGGTTAGCGGAAACCCAGGGCAGTGCCGGGGAGTACCTTCAAGCCGTGCGGCAAATGCAAATTACATCGCGGCAAATCGTGGCCTTTTTTGAAAAATTTGATGCGTTGGTCTTACCCATCTATGGTCATCAACCCATCCGCGTCGGAGAGTGGGGCAGTTTATCCCCGGCGGAAACCCTCGAAAAAATTATCCATTGGGTATCTCCCTGTCCTCCCGCCAATGCCACCGGTTTACCGGCGATCGCCATGCCTGTGGGCATAGATGAGCAGGGACTACCCATCGGGGTGCAAATTATCGGTAAACCCGCCGCCGAGGGAACGATTTTAGCCCTAGCCGCCCAACTGGAAGCCGCCCACCTGTTTCAGGCTGAACTTCCCAGTCCTTTTGCGGTTTAATCCTTGGGTAACAAGGAGCTTAAGCCTCTTGCCGGTCGGCAGTTTAGAGGATGAACCGCTTATTCCGCTTTCTTCAAATTCCCCGATCGCACCCAACCCGTTTGGTCAGAGCCGGGAAGTTTCACCTTCACCCATTCCCCCTGACTTTCTAAGACAATCAGATTGGCATTGTAATCCACACCACCAACCCGTTCCGCTTCCCGACTGGGACTGGCCCGCAAACTTAACCCTTCTGAGCGAATCACCGTGGCCTCATAGGCTCCGGGGGGCAATTCTTCTTTTGCTTCGGGAGAAGGACTAGGGGAGGGTTCAGGGCTGGGGGAAGGACTCTCTGACGGTTCAGGACTGGGGGATTTTTCGGGAGATGCTTTCGGACTCGCGGCTACCTTCGGCGGTTCTTGCTTGGGAGAGGGAGCCGGCTTCGGCTTTTGCACTTCTTCAGGAAAAACCGGTTTCTCCGGGGTGCTTGCTAAACGCGAAAAGACAAAATAGCCGAGGAGCGAAAGTCCTCCCACAAAAAGTAATAATCCGAGAAAAAAACCAATCGTAAACTGTAAAATTCCTGAAAAACGCTTCATAAGGGTTCAATAATAATCAATTAAAATAAGAGTTCATTAATTAAACCCCTTCCATTTTGAGAACTGTAGTTTTTTGAGATACGTTTCAGGGACAAGTCTCCCTTTTTAAGGGGGATTTAGGGGGATCGCCTTGAGCAATCAAATAACTACTGGTTTCGAGTTAGATGGGGTGTAATCGTCAGTGTTCGGTAACGGGTTCCCTGGATTATCCAGGGTGAAAAAGCTCATTACGCGAAGCTAACCGGGCTTTACCGGCCGCGGCCCAATCCTGTAAAAATTGAATTTGTTCCTGGGCAGTGCGGGCCAACGGAATAATTTGACTCGCCGCTTCTAAAATATCATCGGTGGTAAAATCCCGATTTTGACTAAAGGCAATGTGCATCGCTTCAATAAGGGTTTGCTCAATTTCTGCCCCTGAAAAATCCGGGGTTTCGTAAGCCAAACGTTTAAGGTCGTATTCCTTAAGATGACTGGGGCGCAGGTGGGATAAATGGACGTTAAAAATGGCTTCCCGTTCCGTTTGTGAGGGTAAACCGACAAAGAAAATTTCATCAAAGCGGCCTT
>JAYKIP010000045.1:0-2844 GCA_035286205.1 Merismopediaceae cyanobacterium | reverse complement strand
GCCAAACGTTTAAGGTCGTATTCCTTAAGATGACTGGGGCGCAGGTGGGATAAATGGACG
The DNA here is from genome assembly GCA_035286205.1 of Merismopediaceae cyanobacterium. Lineage (GTDB taxonomy): Bacteria > Cyanobacteriota > Cyanobacteriia > Cyanobacteriales > Microcystaceae > Woronichinia. Next base: position 2,784 of record JAYKIP010000045.1, on the reverse strand, counting down.
TTAAAAATGGCTTCCCGTTCCGTTTGTGAGGGTAAACCGACAAAGAAAATTTCATCAAAGCGGCCTTTGCGGAGCATTTCCGGCGGCAGAGCCTGGATATTATTGGCCGTGGCTACCACAAACACCGGGGAATTTTTTTCCGCTAACCAGGTGATAAATGTCCCAAAGACCCGACTGGCGGTTCCCCCATCCCCTTTGCCATCTAAGCCCGCAAAACCTTTATCTATTTCATCAATCCACAACACACAGGGAGCCAACGCTTCCGCCAAACTAATCATCTGACGGGTACGGGACTCCGATTCCCCCACTAATCCCCCAAAGAGACGACCCACATCCAGACGCAAGAGGGGTAAATGCCAATGGTGGGCAATGGCCTTAGCGGTGAGGGATTTGCCAGTGCCTTGAATGCCGACTAATAATAAGCCCCTGGGATAGGGTAAACCGTAGCTACGGGCGCGATCGCTGAAGGCTCCTCCACGACGTAGTAACCAGTCTTTCAGATTATCTAACCCCCCAATATCGCTAATTTGTTCGGTGGCGGGGTAAAAATCCAAAATTTGGGTTTGCCGGATGGATTGACGCTTTTCCGCCAACATTAATTCCACATCATCCGCTTCCAGACGACCCTGGCGGGCTAAACACCGGGTTAAAACCCGGCGAATCCGTTCCAAGGGTAGCCCCTGAGCCGCGCGGGCTAAATCGTCCAATAGTTTTGGCCCCAGGGATTGGCCGGTGGTCGCTAACAGTCGTTGAATTTCCGTTTCAATTTCGGCCTTAGTCGGCAGGGGAAAATCCACAATGGTTAGGACATCGGTGAGATCCTGGGGGATTTGCAGTTGGGAAGATAACAGAACAATATTTTTCGGTTGGGATTTTAATTTGCGGGCTAAATTTTTTAATTTACGCGACACGGAGACATCTTCTAAAAAACGATGGAAATCCCTTAAAATAAAGACTCCCGCCACTTTATCCGGCAGTTTTTCAATAAATTCTAGGGCTTGTAAAGGGTTTCGTTTACCCACATTTTCATTATTGGGATTATCCTGATACCCCTCAACAAAATCCCAAATATAAACCGATCGCCCCCCTAACCGTTGACTACAATCGGCGATCGCCCCTTCCACCCGCTCTTCTTCGGTAGTCGGAATATAGAGAAGGGGATAACAGGCCCGCAGTAAGAGTTCAAATTCGTCGTAAAACGTCATAGAGATTAGCAATTAATAGACTTGATATAAAGAAAATATTTAATCAGAAACCGTTAATCAGAAACCAGTTAATCAGAAACATTTTCTTCGAGACTAACACCTAAATTCTGTAATTTTGCTGTTAATTCCTGAATTTTTTGCAAAGCCAGTTCTTTCTGCTGTTTCTCTTGGAGAGCGGCCTCTTCCGGGGTCGGCAATAATGTTCCCTCTGGGGTAAAATAACGCAATTGATTCTCAAAAATCCCCAAATATAATCCTAATTCTTGACTCCACAGCCAGCCGTTTTCATTGGGGTTTAGTGACTGATATTCACCACTCATTAACGTAAATCCTTGAAACTCTAAACTTTCTGGATCAAACCAAAAATAATCCGGAGTCCGAAAAATATCTTGATAAATCTGTTTTTTCTCTTCTCGATCCACTTGCGCTGTACTTGCCGAAAGAATTTCAACAATTACATTGGGATATTTGCCGCCTTCTTGCCAGACCACCCAACTGCGACGCTGGGGATTTCTGCTAGTTCCTAACACCACAAAAAAATCCGGCCCGCGAAAATATTCCGACTTTTTCTGATGGGGACTATAATAAATCGTTAAATTCCCGGTCGCAAAATAATCATCTCGATCCTGCCAAAACCATTCCAGAGACTTGATTAATAGAATAATCTGTTGTAGGTGTAAGTTACTTTCCAACGGTGGTTCATCACTCCAAAATTCCCCGGCAGGAAAAATTATCTCAGGTTTGGGGGGGATTTGAGCCGGGGCAAAGCTTGAGGTCGCAGTCATAGGGTTTTTCAGCGTAACTCTGATATTATAAAGGTTCAATCGTCGAAAGCGGTAGGAGAGCGATCAATGCGACTGTCTCAAATGTTCTTGGTAACGCTACGGGATGATCCCGCCGATGCCGAAATTCCGAGTCATAAATTGTTAGTACGAGCGGGTTATATTCGTCGAATTGGGAGTGGGATCTATGCCTATTTACCCTTGATGTGGCGGGTGTTGCAAAAAGTCTCTCAGATTGTGCGCGAAGAAATGAATGCGACGGGGGCCCAGGAATGTTTATTGCCCCAATTACAACCTTCGGAACTGTGGAAGGAGTCGGGACGTTGGGATACTTATACTAAGGCTGAAGGGATTATGTTTGCCCTGGGCGATCGCCAGGAGCGGGAGTTAGGGCTGGGGCCGACCCATGAGGAAGTGATTACCACGATCGCCAGGGAAATGATCCGTTCCTATCGGCAATTACCGGTCAATTTATATCAAATTCAAACCAAATTTCGGGATGAAATTCGTCCGAGGTTTGGCTTAATGCGGGGTCGGGAATTTATTATGAAAGATGCCTATTCTTTCCACGATTCTGAAGCCAGTTTAAAGGAAACCTATGGGGCCATGGATCAAGCCTATCGTAATATTTTACGTCGGTCAGGTTTAGCGTTTCGAGCGGTAGATGCGGACTCCGGGGCGATCGGAGGATCGGGTTCCCAGGAATTTATGGTTTTAGCCGATGCAGGGGAAGATGAGGTTCTCTATACGGAAGATGGTAAATATGCGGCCAATGTAGAAAAAGCAATTTCTTTACC
>JAYKIP010000044.1:0-6536 GCA_035286205.1 Merismopediaceae cyanobacterium | reverse complement strand
AACCATTGAAGCGATCGCCGTCCCTCGCTACACTGAAACAAGTCTTAAAATCTATCAATATTTACAAAATTACGATGGCTTATTATTGGTTTAAAGCCTTTCACTTGATCGGCATTGTCGTCTGGTTTGCGGGCCTATTTTATCTGGTGCGTTTATTTGTTTACCATGCGGAAGCGCGAGAGCAACCCGAACCCGCCCAGGGCATTCTCAAAAAACAGTACGAGATCATGGAGAAACGGCTCTACAACATCATTACCACCCCTGGCATGATCGTTACCGTCGCCATGGCCGCAGGACTGATTTATACCGAACCCGAAATTCTCAAATCCGGATGGTTGCACATTAAATTAACCTTTGTTGCCCTACTCTTGCTTTATCATTTTTACTGTGGTCGCATTATGAAGCAATTAGCCCAGGAGAAATGTCAGTGGACAGGCCAACAGTTTCGCGCTTTAAATGAAGCTCCAACTCTCCTCTTGGTCGTCATTGTTCTCCTTGCAGTCTTTAAAAATAATTTGCCTTTAGATGCGACAACTTGGCTCGTGGTGGCCCTGGTGATTGCCATGGCCGCTTCGATTCAACTCTATGCCAAAAAACGCCGCCGCGATCAGGAACGCCTCAATTTTCAACAAAATCAAACCGAGGTCGTAAAATAGAAAAACTTGGATGTTTGTCCCCTAGAGAATACTGCAACCGACTGTTCCCCGGCCTACCTATCAAATCAATAAATTCTTGGATCTTCAGTCCCATGCTTTCCTTGCCTGTGTTAGATTCCCCTGACTCCCTTTCTGCTGCCTTGCCCGCTGTTTCCCCTTCATCGCCATCCTCCGCTTCCTTTTTAGACACGAGCGTTATCTTTCCCCAACTGGACTTAACCGCGATTAACTCGACCCTGGCCGATCAAACCGCCGATCGCATTGTGGAATGGGCTGATCGCGCCTTTGGCTCTGGGCTAGTGATGAGTACCAGTTTTGGCATCCAAGCCGCCGTCATGTTGCATTTAGTGACCCGCATTAATCCCACGATTCCGGTTGTTTGGATTGATACCGGCTATTTACCCCCCGAAACCTACCGCTTTGCCGACGAATTAACCCAACGGTTGCAGTTGAATCTCAAGGTTTACCAATCTCCCCTCAGTCCCGCCCGCATGGAAGCCCTTTACGGCCAACTCTGGAAACAAAAGGACGTAGAAGCCCTGAATCGCTACGATCAAATCCGCAAAGTGGAACCCATGCAACGCGCCCTTAAAGAACTTCAGGCCACCGCCTGGTTAGCCGGTCTCCGGCGATCGCAGACGGCCCATCGTCAATCCATGCAACCTTTGGTGAAACAGGAACCCTACTATAAAGTCCTGCCTATTCTCAACTGGACAGCCAAAGACATTTATGAATACTTAACCGCCTACGATCTGCCCTATCATCCCTTCTTTGATCTAGGCTATGTTTCCGTTGGCGATTGGCACTCCAGTCGTCCCTTCCTGGCCTCCGATGAAGACGAGCGCGACACCCGTTTCCATGGACTCAAACAGGAATGCGGCCTCCACTTACCCCTCAGCCCCGAAATTTCCCAAAGTTTAGATTCCAGTACCCTTTAGCGTTTAGTACACTATGGATATTGCGGCCAATCTGCCCATTTTTGTGATTACCCTTCGAGAAGGGGTAGAAGCGGCCCTAGTGGTCGGCATCGTTTTGGCCTGTCTGCATCAAGCCGGTCAAAGACAATTTTATCCCTGGGTCTATCAAGGCATCGGTGGGGGAATTGTCGCCAGTGTGCTGGTGGGTTTTCTGTTAGCCGGTATTTTTCAGGGAGTCGAAACCTACGAAAGCCCCTATACTCCCGTCCTGAAATCCGTCTTAGCCACCCTATTTACCGCGATGGCCGTCGTCATGTTAACGTGGATGCTTCTGTGGATGACCCAACAGGCAAAATCCTTAAAACGTGACCTAGAAGGCGAAATTCATCAGGCGTTAAATCAAGGGGATGATGTCGGTCGTTCCGTTTTTTTAGTGGTCTTTATTGCGGTTCTACGAGAAGGGTTTGAAACCGTTTTATTTGTCGTTAGTCAATTCCAAAAAGGGGATCAAAATCTTTTCTGGGGACTAGGATTGGGTCTGGGGAGTGCATTTTTGATCGGTTATCTTTTCTTTAACCTCGGTGTCAAAATTAATCTCAAACAATTCTTTCAGATCATGGGTGGCTTAATCCTGCTCATTCTCGGTGGATTAGTCATCGGCATGGGCCAAGAAATAGAAAAAGCCCTGCAATTACTCATTCATCTTGACCCGGCCTATCAACAGTTTTGTATTGTACCCGGAGCAAGTTGTCTGTTAGGAAATTTAGTGTGGGATGGCTCAAGCCTTTTGCCCGATCGCCAATTTCCCGGCATTCTTTTGAAAGCCCTGTTTGGCTACCGTGAAAAACTCTATACGGTGCAAATTATCGGTTATATCCTCTTTATGGTTGTCATTGGCAGTTGGTATTTTGGGCTAGGTCGTTCTCAGTTAACCCAAAGCAAGAAACCAGCCTAGCAAAATCTTTGGACAAGTCCCCCTTTTGAAGGAGGATTAGGGGGATCACCAACATTACTAACTCACGTTAAGCCTTCAGATAAGCTAACAGAGCTTCCGAACTGCCAATATGTTGACCATCAATATAAACTTGAGGAACCGTCGTATGACCAGTCACCGCCTTCAAGGATTTTACGGTAATCGTATCACTGAGGGTAATTTCTTCGTACTCTAATCCTCGCTCCTTCAGGGTGGCCTTGGCTTTTGCACAGTAGGGACAACCCACTTTTGCAAAGAGAGAAATCACCGGCGGTAACTTAGCGTCCGGATTAAGATACTTCAGCATGGTTTCCGCATCGGACACCTCAAAGGGATCGCCCGGCACTTCCGGTTCAATGAACATTTTGACCACCGTGCCATCTTTCACCAGCATCGAATACCGCCAGGAACGCTGACCAAATCCCAAATCCGATTTATCTACCAACATTCCCATGCCCGCCGTAAATTCTCCGTTCCCATCGGCAATGAAGGTCAAATTATCGGCTTTTTGATCCTTAGCCCATTCATTCATTACAAACGTATCATTTACTGAGACACAGAGAATATCATCCACTCCATTGGCTTTGAAGACCGATGCAAGATTGTGATAGCCGGGAACGTGGGCCGAGGAACAAGTGGGCGTGAAAGCTCCGGGTAAGGAGAACACCACAACAGTTTTACCGGCAAACAATTCATCCGTAGTGACATCTACCCATTCATTATTACGACGCAGATGGAAAGTCACCGAGGGAACTTTTTGGCCTTCGTGATTCGGTAGCATAACCTTGTCTCCTTTCGAGGATGAGGAAATTTGTGATAGCCAAATCATAGTCGTAATGACTTCGAGTTGTCAAGCCCAAGCTTTTTCCTCCCCGCTCTCCACTCCTTTGCTTTAACTCAATCCGATAGGGTAGCCGGGCCGCCCCTGGTTCGTCGCACCCGCCGCACCGGCAAGTTTGCAATTAACGCTGTCATCCGTTGATCGCTTTCCAGGGAGAGTTCCATTTCCTCGGAGTCTATTTCCACGTAGCGACTGACCACTTCTAAAATGTCTTGACGCATCGCCTCTAACATTTCTGGACTCAGCCCGGAACGATCATTAGCAATGACCAATTTCAAGCGTCGCCTGGCATCTTCACCACTGCGACCACTGCGACCAAATAAACGTTCAATTAAATCTAAAATCATGTCATCATCCTATTTTTGATTGACTGAAACTTTTCATCAAATAGCGTTAGTTCTAGCCACCAAACAGACGACGACGAATACGCGAGAGAAGGTTGTCATGGGCCGCCATGAAGTCTAAAAAGGGAATGTCTTGCCCCTCTAGTCGTCGAGCGATATTTTGAAAAGCTAATCCTGGCACTGAGAGTTTTTCTTCTAAGACTAAGGGTTCCCCTTTGTTGGTAGAGATAATAATTTTTTGATCGTCGGGAACCACGCCTAATAATGGCACAGCTAATAGGTCTAAAACGTCCTCTACGCTAATCATTTGGCTGAGTTGTACCATATCGGGGCGCAGGCGATTAATCACCAGGCTAATCCGTTCAATACTTTCGGCTTCTAACAGGCCAATCACTCGGTCAGCATCGCGCACAGCCGACATTTCGGGGGTGGTGACAATAATGGCTTCTTTGGCGGGAACCACTGCATTACGAAAGCCCATTTCAATACCGGCAGGACAGTCAATAATGATGTAATCAAATTTTTTGACTAATTGATCCACTAATGACTGCATTTGTTCGGGACTAATGGCATCTTTGGAGCGATTTTGAGCCGCTGGCAGTAGGACTAAGTTGGGTAATCGTTTGTCTTTGACCAGGGCTTTTTCAATGGAGCAATCTCCTGCTAGGACATCAATAGCGGTGTAAACAATACGTTGTTCTAAACCTAGGAGTAAGTCGAGGTTACGAAGTCCAAAGTCAGCATCTACCAGGGCCACTTTTTTGCCTAATCTTGCCAGGGCCGATCCCAGATTAGCTGTGGTTGTGGTTTTACCAACGCCACCTTTACCGGAAGTAATAACAATAATACGATTCATGATGGATGATTTACAGGGTCAATGAGAGAGTCTGCCAAGGGGGAGGAGTAACCATAACGTAACATTGGTGTGGGAGGGTGATGAAGTCGGTTCTTAATTCTACTGGATTTATTTACGTTTCTTGAATTGACTGGCGGGACTTAGGCGAATGCCGTCAGGAGTAATATACGCTACTTCTGGTTCGCTGGGGGTAGAGTCTTCGGCAGAAAGTCGGGCGACGAGGTCAGCAATCCGAATTTGGCTGGGAGCGAGTCTTAGGATGGATACGGTGGCTTTTTCGTTTCCGTTTGCGCCGGCATGGACGGTTCCTCGCAGGGTTCCCCAGATCACAATGTCTCCATCGGCAATGATTTCGCCCCCAGAGTTGACATCTCCTAGGATAATGACATCGCCGTTATGACGAATTTCTGAGCCGGAACGAATGGTTTGTTTGATGACGAGGGGTTTGGCGGTGGGGGGATTCAGGGTGGCTTTAAGGGGTGTGGCACTGATTTGTTCAACGGAGCATCCTAGGGTTACAGCCGCGATCGCCGTTTGTCGTCGGCTAGTTTTCACTGATTGTAGGTTGAGGTGAATGTCTTTAAGGAGGTTGCTAATGCTTTGGAGTTGTCGCACGTCGAGGAGCCGGTCTGCCACCCAGAGATGGACGGGGGTTTCTTTGGGCCAGCGATCGCCTTGGAGTTGGAGGTAATCCCGCAAAGCTTGTTCTAGGGTGGGCCAATCGGGGCTAGGGTCGGTAGCAGAAGGGGGGGGTAACTGTAAGCAGAGGTTATCTTCTTCTAACTGGAGTTGAAAGACTGGGGCAGAAGGGGGTGCAGACACTTCCGGGGGAGTTGTGACAGAATCAGCCATGGAGAAATTATGTTAAAAGCCGGGGATATTGACTTGATTATGGATTGAAAATTCCTTCATCGTAACCGATTGACTGTGGTTTCTCTTTGGGAAATCTCGATTCTCTTTGACTTGATCGGTTTTGAATAATGGGTAAACTAAAAACAGAGTTGAGAGGAGATGATGGAAAACAGTCTTGTTGTACACAAGAGTCCTGAAGACGAGGAATTAGAGCGCAAACGGGCTGAATTAGAGGCTTTAGAGGCTGATTTAGTCCAAAAGGAGTTAGATTTGGCGACTTTACAGGGGGAGTTGCACAGTTTTGAGCGGGAGTACCTACAGGTTATCGGCAGTCGCTACAGGGAGTTAGAGCGGGTTGAAGCTCAGATTACGGAGTACATGGCTTATCTGGAGTCTTCACGGAATTTTAAGCCGTCGGATAGTTTGAAGAAGTTATATCGAGAGGTGGCGAAACGGATTCATCCTGATTTGGTGACGGATGAGGCGGAAAAGGTGCGTCGTCAGGAGTTGATGGCGGAAGCGAATCGCGCCTATGAGGAGGGCAATGAGGAACGTTTACGGGAAATTTTAGCGAGTTGGGAAAGTAGTCCTGAGTCGGTGAAGGGGGAAGGGGTAGCGATGGAGTTAGTGCGAGTGATTCGTAAGATTGCTCAATGTCGTTCTCGTTTAGTGGTAATTGCTAAGGCTTATGAAGCGTTGATGCAAACGGATTTGTATGCGCTAAAATCTCAGGTAGAACAAGCTCAGGAAGTGAGTCGGGATCTGTTAGCAGAGTTAGACCTCATCGGCAAAAATAAATGGGCTGGAAGAGTTCGAGCCGAAACCCGCCGTATGATTGAACGCGATAAAAAAGATAAACGTCAACCCTACTTAGAGCTTAAAGACTATGTTGATTCTCTCATCTTAGAAGGCGACAAGCTCAAACTCCAAGCTGAAGAATATCTACTGAAAAATCAACCTTAAAATTACTTTTTTTATTCCCATTATGATTACTGTCAACGAAGCCCAAAAACAACTCCCAAACTTAATTGATTCCGTCAATCAATCTCATCAACCAGTTATCATTTCAGGAGAAAATAGCAATGCCGTCTTATTAT